>JAUIHU010000586.1 GCA_030432175.1 Verrucomicrobiia bacterium
TTACAATATCTCACGTCAGTTTCAGGAACCTGAAGAAAAATGGGAGTGGGTCTATTCTGGCATCCGATTGATCAGAGATGAGGGGCTGAAGTTTCATCCGGCAGATCCGAAAATGTATCAGGAACTCGCCTGGTTTTTTCAGGACAAAATGGGGCGCACATGGGACGAAGGACATCGTTATTATAAGGAAATCTGGGCAGCTCAAATGGCTCAGATCATTGGTCGCAACCAGCCTGACTATGATGCATTGACCGATCCGGCGACACCTGAAGAAAAGGAGCGCCAACGATTGCTCACTGAGGAATTGAAGATGGACCCGACCCGAATGAAGGCGCTCAGCAATAAGTATGGCCCTCTGGATTGGCGATTACCGGAAGCGCATGCAATTTACTGGGCGGATTTGGGATTGGATAAATGTGAGGGAGCCACAGAAAAGGAACTGATCAAACTACGCCAATCCATCTGGCAATCTATGAACATGGCTTTCCAGAGAGGTCGCTTGATTGAAAATTCCAGATCATTGACGATTGATTATGGTCCAAACCTGGAAATTGCGAATTATGTGAATGAAGTTTACAAAGAGGCTATTCGTGAGGAGCCAGAAAAAAAGGCGTACATAGAAACAGCACAGAAAAGTTTCTTAAAAGACGCAGTTTATTTCTTTTACACATACGGGAGAATGGTGGAATCCAAAGCCTGGTATGAATACTTCAAAAACAATTTCCCTGAAGATCCAGATGCCAGCCTGGCTCTCGACGAACTGGCGCTGAAGCAAATCGCTGACAAGATTGTTTCCGGAACCCGAGACAAAAACCGGCTCATGATCGAAGGATTGATAGTGAATGCCTTCAAGAGTCTTGTCAGCGGAGAGCCCAGTCGGGCAGAGGGCTATCTGGGAATGGCTGAAAAAGCGCATTCAAGCTTTACTCGGAAGATTTTAGAAACTGAATCTGCGAATCGATTATCCCTGCCACCCCTGGATTCAATTCTTCAAGACACCCTGCAAGCAGCTTTCAATGGAGGACACGGGTTTACTCCTGAAATGATTATCTACCTGAAGTCTGAGCTGGGGGCAATATCGGGCCCTTAACTCCTTTCTAACTTTTGATTGGCCCTTTTCTTTTTGCGTAAATACATCACGAAAACGGTAAACAACATGATTCCACCACTGATGGTCAGCGCAAATACAGGAGATTGTGTCAGGGTTACTATTACTGGAAAACCCACCAGGCAAAACGTCACTATGTAGAGAAACAGCGTTGTTTTTGTTTGCCGCCAACCTCGATTCAGTAGCGAGTGATGCACGTGAGATTTGTCCGCAAGGAAAATGGGTTGCCCTCTCCACAGGCGTTTGATCATTACTGATGTTGTGTCATAAATCGGCAATCCAAACACCAGTAGCAAGGATAACGGTGTCGCAACGAATGTTGCAGTGACTGCTTTGTACGAAGAAAGTATTCCAATACTGGAAAGCAATAAGCCAATCGTCAAACTGCCTGAGTCTCCCAGGAAAATTTTGGCTGGATGAAAATTATGAGGAAGAAATCCAAGGCAAGCGCCAGCCAGACCAAAAGCCATCAACGCCACAATGACCTGATCTGCCATCATATTGATCACACCGATCGAGGCCGCTACCAAAAAGGTGACTCCTGAAACCAACCCGTCCAACCCATCCAGCAGATTTACTGCATTCACAATACCAACAATCCAGAGAACTGTTACCGGAGCGGAAAGAAGCCCCAGCTGAATGGGAGATCCGAAAGGATTGGTTACCTGCACAATTTCGAATCCAAGGAAATACAGAGTCAGAGCCACAATGATTTGTATGACAAACTTTTTTGAAGCGTCTGCCCCTTTGACATCATCATAAATGCCAAGCCCCATCATGAGCATTGTGCAAGAGCTTAAACCAAGCAACATTGTTTCGTAGTTCTTGAACTCTAGTGAAACGCGGTTGTCCAGCAGATAGAAAATAAGCCAGGGAAGAAAAAAACCGGCTATGACCGCCACTCCACCAAGTCGAGGCATCGGGGCTTGATGAATTTTGCGCTCATTTGGCAAATCCACTGCGCCGATTCTTGCTGCGAGTGATTGAGCAAATGGCACCAATGCAGCGCTGGTCAACGCTGATAAAATCAAAATGGCAAAATAGGTCTTGTAAACCGTCATGATCTCCTGACAACACGCTCATAAATTCGTTCATGAGCCTCCACCGGACCGCGCCATGTGTAGCGCTCAACAACATATCTGTGACAGATTTTTCTATCAGGCAAGCTTTGTTTCCCGGAAGTATAGGGGACCAGAGTTTTGTAAAGAGATTTGTCTGAACCCGATTCAAATAAAAGGGAAGTACTCGTCATTCCCTCCAACGGCCGCAAAAGCTCTGGTGTCGCTCCAGAATCAGATCCAATCACCGGCGCTCCACATGCCAAAGCCTCCACTGTCGCCAATCCAAATCCTTCCAAATCCAGTGACGGCATAATGACACAGTCCGCAGCAGTGTACAGTCTCGGCAATTCTTCTTCCGGGACAAATCCCAATAATCGGAATGACTCCTCAAGATCTAGCTCCCGCGCCATTTTCTCCAATGCCTCTTTTTGTTCCCCTTTTCCTGCAATCCACAGTTTCACATTGCTGTTTTGGATTTTCAATCGAGCTACTGCCCGCAACAGGCAGTCCAGTCCCATTCGCGGATCCAAACGACGAACCGCCAACATTAGAAAGTCCGAGGATTCTAAACCGTAATGAGATCTGATTTTCGCTCGGTCCTCCCTCCAACAAAATTGAGTCTCGTTGACTCCGCCAAAAATCACCTCAGGATCGACCTGGCTACTGCCATGCAACCGCAACATACGCGATTTCATGGATTGACTCATCAAGGCTATCGCTCGAGAACTCTTCAATGCCTTGTGCTCCACACGCTTCAACCCAGAGGCAATTACTGAGTTCATTAACTTTTTTAACGCTGAGTTACCGTTGCTACGCCGGGCATAAAGAAACTCTTCCGACCATGGACCGTGGTAAATATAAGCTCTCGCCAGATCACTTTCCCTTTTGATCCATGAAAGAGCGGGTCCGAAAAATGCGTGGCACAAACAAATTAATGGCGGTTCCTGATCAGTTGTATCGCCATTCAACAACCGTCTGAGAGCCGCTTTCATCGACCGGTTTTCATTGATAAAGTTCGAAATAAACCAGCCATTTTCATCCGGGATTCTCACCAGTTCTACGCCATTTCTGGTCTCACTCGCAAAATCACTCACATCTGCCGGATAAAGCGCCTGCACCCTGGCCCCTCGCTGGACTAATCGCTCTGCGACCTCTGTAGTATAGCGATAAGCCCCGCCAATCAGGTCTGGATGATACCCAAGTGTAACAAAAATAAATCTCATTTCTTTGCTAGCTGCGCCGGAGTTAAATGCACCGAATCGAAAATCT
>JAUIHU010000587.1 GCA_030432175.1 Verrucomicrobiia bacterium
CGCCCAGAATCTCGGGCAGCCGACGCTGATTGCGCTCGCCTGGACGATCATGCGCAGGCGGAAGGATTATTACACGAAGCTCGAACGGAGCAACACGGACCTGGCCATCACGCCATGGCTGTTATGGTTCGCACAGACCGTTCTGGATGCGCAGAAAACCACCCTTGAGCGGGTCGAGTTCCACATTGAGTCCCCAGTTGAAATTCGGTGCTCCGTTTACGACACGAGTTGCATAGATTCCCTTGTAGCCGCCGCGTGTGCGGGGATAAACCCACGCGGTTTGCGTAAATGCGGAAGTTCCCGCTGTCAGCGCATCCGGAGCCTGCAGGGAGGATGAACCATTCAGATCGAGCGCTCCTCCGATGCCGGGCAGAAAGTTTCCGGAATCTTTCATGCCGGCTCCTCTTTTTAGATGGGATTCCACCAGATCCCCAACCACCGCTAAAGCTCCCAATACCGGGCCTAGAACCAGAACATGCCACCAGTCGAAGTTTGGCATGCGATCGCCCACTGCCCAGATCAGGGCAAATCCACCAAGAGTGGAAACCAGAATCGCTCCGAAAAATCCTTCCCATGTTTTTCCCGGACTGATCCGGGGAATCATTTTGTTGCGTCCAAAGAGGGATCCAACGGCATAGGCTCCCATGTCGCTGAATTTAGTGATCAGGATAAACAACAGCAGGTAGTAGGATCCATCTCCATCCGGAGCGTAGCGGATTTTTTGCAGGTAGCCCAGCAACCAGGGTAAATACAACCAGCCCAAAGCCAAAGAACCCATCAGCGCCACTCGATCTCTTTCCTGCCATCCGGCCAGCAGGGATCGGCATAGAAGCAGAAGTGTCAGGAAGGCCAGTGTCAGTTCCTCCAGAATTTCTTCCAGTCGATGAGGGATGATTTGTGTTAAGGCCCTGCTTTGTTCCAGGAAAATGGCGGTAGTCAAAAGAACCCCACCTAAGATCAATGTCTTCTTTGGAAAAGGACCATCCATTTTTGCGCCCAGCGCCTTTACCAATTCCATCAGGCCCACCACCGTCAGGCCGAGCATGATCAAATAAAAGCTGGTGTATGCCAGCCAGTCGATTTTGGAAAAGAGACCTGTGAGGACAATGGTCCAGAGCGCTGCAGTCGTAGCAAATCGACGCCAGAAAACTTGAGATTTGGTCAAACCGCCAGAAGCTGGAGCTGGCCCCTTTGGTTCTTTTGATTGGGTTTCTGGCTGCGAGTCGTTCATGGCTTTTTTCAAATCAATCAGATACGCCCGAATCTTCTCTTGCGGCGCTTGTATTCTTCCAGCGCTTCCAGAAACTGATCCTTCCGGAAATCTGGCCAGAGCGTTTGTGTGACAATGAGTTCCGTGTAGGAAATTTGCCAGAGCAGGAAATTACTGATCCGCATCTCTCCGCTGGTGCGGATCAACAGGTCCGGATCAGGAATTCCTTTGGTATAAAGATGATCAGAAAAGACGGATTCATTGATTTCATCGGGTTCTAGCTGTCCTGCTTTGACTTCGCGGGCAATGGATTGAACCGCTTCGATGATTTCCGTTCTACCTCCATAACTCAACGCCAGGGCAAGCGTAATGCCGGTGTTGTCTTTCAGCTTGGCTTTGGCAATGTCCAACTGCTTTCTAGCCTTTTCTGGCAGTCGATAAATCTGACCAATGGCTTCGAGGCGAACATTGTTCTTGTTCAGGTAAGATGTCTCCTTGCGGAGAAAGTCGGTGAGATACTTCATCAACGTATCCACTTCGGACTTGGGACGATTCCAGTTCTCCACGGAGAACGCATACAGAGTGATGTATTTGATTCCGAGTTCCCCTGCCGTTTTGACAATGTCCCTGACGGATTCAGCTCCGATGCGATGTCCTTCAACTCTGGGTAATGAACGTGATTTAGCCCACCGCCCGTTCCCATCCATAATCACAGCGACATGTTGGGGTAACGCTGCAGAGTTTGACTCAGCGTCTGGTGATTGTGGCTGATCCTTAGTAGCGCTGGTCATCCGGTCCCTGTTTCACGATCACTTCTAATCCAGTAGATTTTCCTACATGAAAATGGTCTGCTCTCTGCGAGGTCCGATGGAGACGATTTTCAATTTGGCTTCGGTAAAGGATTCGATCCATTTCAGATATGTTCGTGCATTTTCTGGCAAATCATCCCAGCATTTTGCGTTTTCGGTGGAAGTCATCCATCCTGGAAATGTTTTCATGACCGGTTTGAGGCGTTCAAGTAATTCAACATCTCCAGGAACATAATCATAGCTGACGCCCGTTTCCTGGTCCTCATACCTTTCCACAGCCTGAATTGTTTCGATGTTGTCCAAGCCATCCAGGTTAGTGATCGCGAGTTCATCAATTCCGTTCAAAATCGAGGCATATCGGGCAATGACTCCATCAAACCATCCACAACGTCGAGGACGTCCTGTTGTTGCGCCAAATTCGCGTCCGAGTCCGTGAAGCATATCTGAGAGCCCGTCATCATGGCTAGGCAGCGGACCGCCCCCAACCCGTGTTGTGTAGGCTTTCATTACGCCAACTACACGGTCCATGACGGTAGGTGGAACGCCAGACCCCGCGCTGGCTCCGCCTGAGGTTGTATTGGAGGAAGTAACAAAAGGGTAGGTGCCGTGATCAATATCCAGAAAAGTACCTTGAGCGCCTTCAAATAGGATCTCGGCTTTTTCCTTACGTGCTTTGTACAGAAGCATCACAGTGTTAGTCACCATGGGGCGAAGGAAATCGGCCGCTTCCTGATACGCGGCCAGTGTTTCCTGATAAGAAATCGGCTCTCCGCCCAGGCGTTTCAAAGCTTCATTGTTTTCGCTGATGCGTTGTTTCAGTAAAGTGGCAAAACGATCTTGCTTCACCAAGTCCAGAATACGTATTCCGACTCGTGCGACTTTGTCACCATAAGCAGGTCCAATTCCCCGTTTAGTGGTTCCGATTTGTTTAGTCCCTTTGACAGCCTCACGGAAAGCGTCAAGTTCCTTATGGTACGGCATGACGACATGAGCGCGTTCGCTGATATAAAGTCGACCGTCAATATTGACTCCCAGCTTCTGAAGACCTTCGATTTCCTGCTTTAATCCCAGCGGATCTACCACCACGCCGTTCCCAATGACACAGGTGGCGCGCGGATTGAGGATACCGGAAGGGATCAAATGGAGCACATACTGTGAGCCATTCACATAAACGGTGTGCCCGGCGTTATTTCCACCCTGGGTACGCACGACATAATCGACGGACTCGGTTAATGCGTCGATGATCTTTCCTTTGCCCTCATCTCCCCACTGGGCGCCCACCACAATCGTATTGGCCATAATTTGAAATCTCTTGCTTTCTAAACGCTAAAAAGCCCCGAAATTGAGACTTCGGGGCCTGAAGTTTTGACTCAGAGTTAGCAAATTTAAGGATACTGGCAATTATCTGAGTCAAAAC
>JAUIHU010000588.1 GCA_030432175.1 Verrucomicrobiia bacterium
CTGTAACGCCACTTGAGTTCACCTTTTTTGAGATCCATACATAGGAACTCATTGTCATAATGCCCGTAAAAAGCTTCCTGCCGAACAGGATCCAAAGCGACTGACCCGGCAATATAACCCCCTCCGTCCAACGAAGCGCGGGCGGTTCCGTCTTTCAGCTGAATCACCCTCAACATAGCGTCGCAGCCGCCAAAAACTGTAATTCCTCCAGCAGCTGATGGAGATCCGTTGATATAATTATCACTCTCATAGGTCCAAACGCCTTTCCCTGTCCTGGAGTCCACACAGTGCAGAAAAAAGTCGTAACTGCCGGCAAGTATCCATTTGGATTTGCCATCCGGCGCTGTAGACCAGTTCGGCGCGCTCAGAATTTGATCCCCTGTCTCATATTTCCAAAGCTCAGCTCCATCTTGAGCATTGAGAGCGTACAGATATCCATCCCCGGACCCTACGTAAATAGAGCCTTCGAGATACAGAGGAGAGGATTCCACTGGACCTTTCGTTTCGGTTTTCCAGATCAATTTACCTGTCGCCAGGTCAACTGCGTAAATGAAACCATCGTCAGATCCGAAAAATGCTTTTCCATTGGCAATTGCTGCGGTGGATTTGATTGGATCTTCTGTGGGGAAGGTCCAACCCAGCTCAAACTCACTGGCTAATTTTCCGGGGGCAACGCCTGATAAGCCGCGAGAGCCACGAAACATCGGCCAGGTATGCGTATCGATGGTCCCGGGATCAGGATGGATCACGGATTCAATTGGCATGCTGACCTTGGAGTTGGAGTCGCTTGAGGTCGTTTGAGTCGTTGCAACCGCCTCCTGACGGATTGATGATTCCTGAGCATCAGCCAGAGGAAGATGTAGATTTAACGCGCAGTATACGGCAACGCCTGTGCAAACAAGGCGAAAAACGGACTTATTCAGCTGAAACGGGAAAAGAGTCATAATGATTTGGACGTAATTTTCACCAGTGGCTTCATTTGAATAATACTTATACGTATTAATTTTGCAAACAAACAATCACCGTTGAGGTTGGTACGGGTGTGAAGACTTTTATTTAGCGCCCGGTTGGGGCTAATGGGGATTTTAGAGATCCAGACAATTAGTTATGGCTGGATTCAGTTCAGAAAATCCCGTTCAGTCAGTCGTTGCAAATAGATTTCTTCTAACTGTCTCCGCACAGGATGTTGGCTGTCCAGCCCCAATTCGCGGCAATAGAGGATACCTTTAGCGAGGGCCTGTATGGATTTTTCTGACGTGGTCATCAACGTCTTGGGTTTTGCCTGGTTGCGCCAGTCGATTAGCCGTTGACGTGCCCGGTTGTCAAAAGCGCGCTGGACGTAAATCTGGACACCATCCGCTAACTGAGACAGCAGTTCTCTTTCAACCGTGTTCCGCGCCTGAATCAAAGGCTCTTCAATGCCTGAATTGAAAGATACCCCAGGGAAATCTCTGATACGCAAAGATATGGAAAGCGGTGGGGTTTCTACCATCACGGGGTCGCTCAGACTCAGATCGAGAATGCTGATGAAGGCTTCTCCCACTCCCAGGATGGGAGCGGTGTTCCCGATACTGTCTCCGGCGTCACGTACCCATGCTTCCAGATTTTCATCGGACAAAGTATTGGAAACCTGTGCAGTGACCAGATAAAGAGCTTCTGAACTGGACGCCGATTGAGCCCAGACTTGGTTGAGATCGTCTTCTTCAGCTACCCCTTTTTCCAGTTGAAAGCCAGTTGGCAGCTGAATCTCATTTTGAAGTCGATTCGCAAAGTATCGTCCTGCATTTCCAGCTCTTTTTCCATTCACAGTGACACCTCCAATCACGACTTTGGCTTGAAGGGATGGCTGCATTTCTGAACGGCATCGCTCGTACCAGGACTGTGCTGTCGTAGATTCCGGTTTCATTTCAAGAGCTTTGAAAGCTTCCAGATAAGACCTGGAAAGCTGATATTCTTTTGCTGAAGGATCTGAGCGCCCAGTCTCGTATCTCAACTGACTCTGAGTCAGGTAAAATTGAGTTCCCTGCGCGATGATCTGGGTCAGAACATCTTGAAGTTGAGCCCCTAACTCGCTTTTCTTGATCAGTCGATAAGCTGTGAAGTACTTCCTTTCTGTAACGAGTTGATCCGATAAAACCATAGTTTTTTTCAACAAATCATCTCGAATCAAGCGATCCAGATAACTCCTGGTGTTGGTGGAAATATCCGTCAGATCGTTAACCCATTTTTTTGCCTCGGCATATCGTTGAGTTGAAAGATATTTGTTCAGCGTGTTTTCCAGCTCTTTAACCTCTGAGACATTTGCTGCTGTTGTGGCGCTTGTTGAAGATCCAGAAGTTGAAAAATCAGACAGCATCAGACTCTCCCAATTTCGGTGAGGAGGTACGGTTTCCTGCTCGTCAGGGCGAACATTAGCCAGCGAGGCGCCTGAAGTATCGCTGGCATCCGCGTCAGCGCCAATTGGAACTCCACTTGCCGCAGATGATGTGACTTTAGATTGGCTCTCGGTGTCAGGATCCAATTCTTGGCTACCACTACCGCCAGCGGTAGCCTGGGCGGTTGAGCTGGGGTCGCTGGTGTTGGCAGATGGTTGTAAGTTTGCAATGGCGCTGGAAGATTGTGATTCCTGGGCTTCCAGTTCAGCAGCCGTATCAGCCTCGGCAGTCATGACTTCTGACTCCACCTTATCCAGTCGTTTCTTCAACGCTTTTTGGCCAACCTGCGGTGTTTCACACCCAACCGCTAAAGCCAGGAGTAAACTCCCCCATATCCATAAAGGTGTTCTGGAATTGATAATTCCTTTTAACCTTCGCGTAATGATCGTCATTGCCATTTTATTCAATTCGTCTCTTAATAATCAGCCGAGCCGGGTGGGGGAACCTGAGTCAGCCGCGGTTCATTTAATTTTCAGTCTGCGGATGGATGCCAATCCGCAAATCATTACAGCATGA
This sequence comes from Verrucomicrobiia bacterium, assembly GCA_030432175.1. Taxonomy (GTDB): domain Bacteria; phylum Verrucomicrobiota; class Verrucomicrobiia; order Limisphaerales; family JAUIHU01; genus JAUIHU01. The sequence goes on from JAUIHU010000588.1 coordinate 2,952, forward strand.
AGCTCAAAATGGCGCCAAAGAAAAATATCCAGGATTTTTACGTAAATCCAATCTGTAACCGAAATGATGATATGGTCATATCCCGGGATCTCAACGGATCTCTTTTCCGTCGAATTGGCTATTGGCTCTGCTTGGTGGCGCTGGTTTTGTGTCCGTTCTGCGTAATTGCTCAGGATACCAGTTCTGGTGAAAGCGCGCTTTCAGAGCTGGGAAGCGGACTTAGAAATCTGGGGGCGCAATTAGCTGGATCTGATTTTCATACACTGGTTCAGGATGCCTCTGGTGTTTCCAAGGGTGATCCAGTCTGGTGGAAGGGGGCCAGGGTGGGATCGGTCTTGGGAACCAGCTCACAAGATGGCCGTGTTCGAATCGATGTGGACCTGGAGTCCGAGTTTGAGGACGGTATTCCGGAAGGCGTGAAAGCATGGGCCACTTCAGGAGTGATGGGGATTGGGTCCGGATCACCACGGTTGC
>JAUIHU010000589.1 GCA_030432175.1 Verrucomicrobiia bacterium
AGTTTCTGGCGGACTTCGGCATTGTTGTGCGGAGTCCTGACTACACTGATACTGGCATTTCCCACCACCTCCCATGCAACAAACCGGCCCAATGTCATCTTCATCATGGCGGACGATCTCGGTTACGGAGATCTCGGTTGCTTTGGACAGGAAATCATTCAAACTCCTCACCTGGACCGCATGGCTAGTGAAGGAATGAAATTCACCGACTTTTATGCCGGTTCGACTGTTTGCGCTCCGTCTCGTTGCGTACTGATGACTGGGAAACACCTGGGGCATTGTTCCGTCCGAGGCAATGGGAGAGGTCCGGAACAGGCGCTCCAAAAGGAAGATTTTACGGTAGCTGAACTATTTAAAAACGCAGGTTACTCTACTGCTCTTATTGGCAAATGGGGACTGGGCGATATGCGACCTGAAACCATTGTTGGCATGCCAAATCGGCAGGGATTTGACTACTTTTACGGATACGCCAATCAGGTGCATGCGCACAATTACTACCCGGAATTCCTCTGGCGCAATGAAGAGAAAGTTCCGCTGCGAAACGTGGTCCAGGCAGCTCCGAACAATTACGGTGGATTTCAAGGAGGCGCCGCGACCAAGCGAGTTGACTACTCTCACGATCTGTTTGCTGAAGAAGCGCTGGAATGGATCCGTGACCACAAGGATCAACCATTCTTCCTGTACATGCCATTGACGATTCCACACGCCAATAATGAAGGAACGCGCATGTTTAAAGATGGCGCTGAAGTTCCAGATTACGGGATTTACTCTGATAAAGAATGGCCCAATCCAGACAAAGGCCAGGCGGCGATGATTACTCGCATGGACCGGGACATCGGACGGATTCTTGAGACACTGAAAGAACTCTGTATTGATCAGAAAACACTCGTCATTTTCACCTCCGACAACGGACCTCACAACGAAGCCAATCATGACACAACAAGGTTCAATCCTTCGGGTCCACTGCGAGGCATGAAACGGGATTTGTACGAAGGCGGAATTCGAGTTCCAACGATTGCGTGGTGGCCAGGAACCGTTCCGGCCGGCGCCGTTTCAGATCATGTCGGATATTTTGGAGATTTTATGGCGACCGCCGCAGATTTAACCGGACAACCTTTGCCAGAGAATCTCGACAGTATCAGCCTCGCGCCCACACTGACTGGTCATCCAGAGGAACAAAAAGAGCATGATTATCTTTACTGGGAGTTTTACGAAAGAGGGGGTCGTCGAGCCGTTCGCGCCGGGGATTGGAAAGCAGTGCGGCCATTGTGGCATGCTCCAATTGAACTCTACAACCTGTGTTCTGATATTGGAGAAAAAGAAAACGTCGCCCATGCCTACCCGGAAGTCGTCGCCCGAATGGAGAGCATCATGGAAAAGGCTCATACTCCGTCACCTGATTGGAATCCACCGAAACCAAGAAAATAAGTCGGTAAGTAATTTGGGTGTCAAAGATTTTTCTACTCGCACCCACTCTCAGACTCACCCTTTATTTCAGGTGCGATTAGCAAAGGGTGGCTTTTTACTGTTCTGTCTATTTCAAATACTGGCTCCACTCGCCGAGCTGGGGCGCAGCGTTCCCAGGACACCAGATATAGGAATCGTTGTTGGCTGGCAAATCCTTTGCTTAACCCTGGGTGTTTTTTTCAATAGCTGCTGCAATGGTATTCACCGATTTCAGTATGCCTTTGGCTTCCTCGGGATCGGCGATCTTTAATCCAAAATGTTTGTCGAGACCGACGACTACCTGCAGCGCATCCACTGAGTCCAGCCCCAGCCCTTCCGGTCCAAATAATGGCTGGTCATCCTCGATCTCATCGGCGGAATCATCCAACATCAGATTTTCGACGAGCATTTCCTTGAGTCGTCTCTTGAGCGTCGCGCTGTCTTCCATGCGGATTTATTAGTCACAGCTGGGTCAAAAGGAAAATAAAAATCAGAAAATTCCTCCATCCAGTTTCAACTGCGCCCCGGTCATGTATCCAGCTTCGCGGCTGGCCAGAAAAAATACAGTTGCCGCAACTTCTTCCGGCCGGCCAAGTCTCCGCATTGGAATTGTTTTTGCCAGGCGTTTCTTTTCTTCAGAACTGAGTTCCAGATTCTCAGTCTCAATGTAGCCTGGACAGATTGAATTCACAGTGATCCCAATTCTGGCCACTTCCTTAGCTAAGGACTGGGACAATCCTATTAACCCAGCTTTGGCTGCAGCATAATTGGCCTGCCCGGCCGGGGCCAGCAATGCGCTAAGTGACGCCATCTGGATAATTCGCCCAAATCGCTGTGAAATCATCTGCGGTAAAACAGTTCGACACCCAAGAAATGCGCCGTTCAAATTACTGTCTAAAACGCGCTCCCAACTTTCATCCGATAGATTAGCCAGAAGTCCGTCTTCGTGCCCTCCGGCATTGTTCACTAAAACATCCAGTCTGCCAGATTCCGCAAGAATGGATTCCAATCCGCCTGCCCAACTTTGTTTCTCGGTCACCTCGTGATCCAGAGCCCATGCGCGTCCCGGGAATTTTTCCACCAATGCTTCCGCTGCGGTCCGATTCTTTCGCACTCCCAACCACACGTGACAGGTTGCGTCTTTCTCAAGAAACCATTTCCCAATCGCGGCCCCAATCCCACGCCCCGCCCCGGTGATCCAAATCGCTCTTGTTGGCTGATCGTTATTTGTTTTCATAAATTAATTCATTCACCTCCAGGGCTAGCGCCCTTCGCTACGCAGGGGTCGCCCAGAGGGCTAGGAAGTTAGTGGTGGTGGTTGATTTTCGGAACATTTCATCATTCATCATTCATCATTCATCATTCATCATTCATCATTCATCATTCATCATTCATCATTCATCATTCATCATTCATCATTCATCATTCATCCTTCCTAAGCGAATTCCAATTGCCTGGTGGTTGATTCCCGGTGAACTGATAATTGCCTGATCGAAGCGTCCTTGCTGGATGGATCGCGCGGCCAGGGCTGTCTGCCATCCCACAGATGCTGTCAAAGCTTCCCCGGTCCATTTTTTTGGTGAGAATCTTGAACCTCGCCAGTCAGCCCACGCTATCTCTTCCGATTCATCCCAATGACTGACGCCCTGACGGCCATCCACTAACAGACAGTTTTCTGGATCCACTCCGTCCCGGTAGTTTTCTCTCACTTCAGCAACTGCTTTTTGGCGACCTCCCGAGCCGACCAGAGGAACCGGATTTGTTATGTCCAATAAACAGACAGATCCACTATCCTTTACCTCAGTCGTACCAGGTCCCAATAAAACCGCTGTCGCGCCTTCAGCTACCACACATTCCCTGGAAAACTTTCGAAACGCATCTGCGGTCAACCAATCCAATTCTTCCGAAGCCACCACCAAAACCCGATCCACTCGTCCCTCCGTCAACCATTCAGCGCCCATA
>JAUIHU010000008.1 GCA_030432175.1 Verrucomicrobiia bacterium
GAAGTCACCTTGTCAGGAACACTCAGCGAAGGCAATGTGACTGAGCCGACTGGCTCAGCTGGTAGTGGATCTGTTAGCGTCGTTCTGAATGGACTGACAGCAACCATTGACATTAGCTACTCAGATCTGACCGGCCCTGCCACAGCAGCTCACATCCACGGCCCGGCTCCATTAGGAACGAATGCTGGCGTGGCCTTGGATCTGGCTCCATTTCATGCAGGCGATTTTGCTGCTGCTGGAACATTCAGCGGTTCGACTGAACTGGATCTGGACAGCGTCAATGCGCTGTTGAATGGACTGTTCTACGTCAACATTCACACTGCTGCTCATGGTGGCGGAGAGATTCGCGCTCAGATTGAAATCAGTGAGTAATCTATTTCTGATTGATTTCGATTAAGTAGAAACAGAAATCTCTGAAGTATCGACCCCGTTGGGCTGCAAAGCTCAGCGGGGTTTTCTTTTGGATCGAATATGCTCAGGCTCTATTCCGTCGGAAAAGAGATCACCTGGAAACAGAAAATCCAGGGTCAGGTCTGATTCAGAGATTCATGCAGGAAATGCAGAGCAGAGTTTGCAAAAAGCGTTTCAGACTTTAAATTACTGATTCTTCATCACTATGAAAAAATTCTTAATAATTACAGCGGCTGCTTTGGCTTTGGTTGGTTACAACCTCACCGGGCAGGTTGAAATCCCCAAATCACCCTCTCCTGAAGGGGCCAAAGCTTACATTATCTCTCCACTGCCGGGAGAAACTGTTGGAGAAACCTTTACCGTTCGCTTCGGATTGAAAGGCATGGGAGTTTGTCCAGCTGGATTGAAAAAAGAAAATACAGGACACCACCATTTGCTGATTGATGTGGAAGAAATGCCAAATATCAACTATCCACTTCCAATGAGTGACAATCTGAAACATTTTGGAGGTGGCCAGACCGAAGCTGAAATCACCTTGCCTCCTGGTGAACACACTCTGCAATTGGTTCTCGGGGATTACCTGCACATCCCGCATGATCCACCCGTCATGTCCGAGAAAATCACGGTTACTGTGAAATAGTTTTACCTGTGATTCATCTCAATTGATTAAATCGAACTAACGAAAAAGAAGCCGCTGACCTGCAAAAGTCAGCGGCTTCTTTGTGGTTGATTAACTAAATCTTGAATTTGAATCTCGAAATACGAATCGGTTTTAAGGCGCTTCGGTAGATTCAGCCGGAGCAGCTCCTTTGGCGTGAAGGGCTTTCATATCGCGAATGGCGATTTCCAGGGCTTCCAGGCGATCCACCAAAGTTTCATGAGCTGAAGACATGTCTGCCTTTAAAGCATCCATTCCTTCTGCAACATCGTCCGTCCTGGCAACTCCAGACATTGATTCTTGAACCCACTCCAGATCTGCCTTTGAACCTGCCAGCGCATCCAGGTCAGATTTGGATGCCATGGATGATTTCAAGGAGTCCAAATCAGCTGAGGCTGCTTTAGAGTTCAAGGCTGCTTTCAAATCAGCGACATCTGATGAGACTGATTCCAGCGCTGAAGCATCAGCTTTTGACGCTAATGCGCTACTGTCAGCTTTTCCGTTGAGAGCAGATCTGACGGATGAGACTGATTTTTTGACATCACTGGCAGATTTCATCGCCTCAGCAGCTCTGGATTCTGCTGTGGAAGCTCGTCCCTGCAGCGCTTCAAGGCTTTCAGCGGAAACTTTCTCCTCCAGTTTAGCTTCAATGGCTTTGATACGATTGAACTGTTTATCATTGCTGATGCGGTTTTGAACATAACCGGCAGCCCAGATGAACAAAAATCCGGCGATGATTAAAATCGGCCCTACCGGGATGGTGTCCACTTCATGTTGTGAAACTTCCGCAGCGGTTGGTGTAGTTTGGGGTGTTGATTTCTTGTCAGAATCCGTTTCCTTCATGGTGTCAGTCTCTTGGGACGTTTGATCCGGGGCAGCTTTCGGCTCAGAAGGCGTTTCTTTCTTCTCAGGGGTAGCTGTTTCTTCAGGCTGCTCTGCTGGTTGAGTTGGAGCGGGAGCGGTCCTGGAAACTTCAGCTTTACTGGAAGCGCCTGAAGCTGCGGTTTTCGCGCCGGAAGTGGCTTGCGAAACCTTCTCTTCAATCACCTCCTGCAAAGTATCTTTTGAACTTCCCGAAGCCTTTGGGCTGGCTGCTGCCGAGGATTGCTTTGAGGTTGCCGAAGATTTCTTGGCCGTTGACTTTTTGGTCGTTGATTTGGTTGTTTTTCTTTTTCGGTTCGGGTTTGCCATAGGGTTTGTTTCTTTTCTGGGTTCCTTATGAAGCAAGGCGCCACGTCCGAATGACTTTCAATCAAAAGCCAATTCTTACACCTCAATCAGGAAAAAGTATCCTTTATCATCAGAAAAAGGCAAGGCGAAACGGTTTCGATTTGCAGGACAAATGATCATTGACGCAATCTGATAATGTTGGCCTTCGAATGGCATTCTCGTTTATTAACTTTCTGGAAGTTACAAAAGCGCTCTGATCGTCCAAATTCATGCTTTCGCTTACTGTACTAATGACATGATTAAATGAAACTCACTGCCAGATCTTTCACATACCAGTTCCCAGGACCCACTCTGATTATGGGGATTCTGAACGTGACTCCGGATTCATTTTCAGACGGAGGCCAGTTTCTGAATCCGGAAAATGCGGTTGAACACGCTGCTCGAATGATTCAGGAAGGGGCTGACTGGATTGATGTTGGGGGGGAATCCACACGTCCCGGCGCAGCCGAAATCAGCGAGGCAGAGGAGGCTCGCAGGGTATTTCCGGTAATCGAAGCTTTGAGTCAAAAGTTTCCTGAAACAGTGATTTCGATTGACACACGCAAGCCCGGTGTTGCTGAAGGAGCGATTCAAAGAGGCGCTTCTGTAATCAATGATGTTGAAGCAAATCGAAGAGATCCAGCAATGTGGCGTGTCATTGCCGAATCTGGCGCCGCATACGTCATCATGCACATGTTGGGAAGCCCTCAAACCATGCAGGTTGATCCGAAATACTCTTCAAAGGGCATCGTTCACGATGTGCTGGACTTTTTTGAATCTCGTATTCAGCGCTTGCTTGAAACAGGAGCCGTCGAAGAGCAGTTGGTTCTGGATTTTGGAATCGGCTTCGGTAAAAACGTGGACCACAATCTCGAACTGTTAGGAAACATAGATTCTTTTCACAAATTAAACCGGCCTGTACTCATAGGCGCTTCAAGAAAATCATTCATTGGTAAAACGCTGGACGCACCCCTGGACCGACGAATGCCCGGGTCTCTCGCAACAGCCGCCTGGAGTGTGTTCAGTAAGGCGCAGATTTTACGAGTTCATGATGTCTGGGAAACGACACATGTCGTACGGCTTTTGGAGATCATCCGGTCAAAAAATAAGCTTTGAAAGAAAAGTCGGGTATTGCGCTTCCACCTCGATTCAAGCTAACAATACTTTCAATAGAAGAGCCAGCCGGAGCGTCCAGGACCTCGACATGCGTAGAGAGTAAGTTCCTGTAATTCTGAACATTACCTCTGCGATGATGTCTTATGACAGGATTAAGTCTTTCTTTGACTGACTCAAAATTGCCCGAATCTCCACCAGTTGCCTTCACACTATATTGCGAAGTTTGAAGCTGACGGTAACAATTGGATAATGCGCCCATGGGGGAATGGTTAAATCAAGGCTGGCGACCCGCGCTTGAGATATGGATTCTGACGGTTGGAATCTATTACGGTGTTTTGTTTGTGAGGGGAACCAGAGGGGCTCCAGTAGTTTCCGGATTTCTGGTTTTTATTGTTTGCTTTGGTTTCGTGGCTCAAGCGCTTCAACTGCAAGTGCTCAACTGGTTGTTACGAGAATTTTTAGCCTTTCTGGTCATTGCGGTCCTGATTATTTTCCAACCAGAACTTCGAAGATTGCTGGCTCTGCTGGGAGATCGATCCTTTTTATATAATGCCTATGAAAAGCGAGAGAACCTTGAAGTGGTGGTTCAGGCAGCAGTGAGGTTATCTGAAGTTCGCATCGGAGCGCTGATTGCCATTGAACAGAACAATGACCTGAAAGAAATTGTTGAGATTGGGGTGCCAGTAGACTGTGAAGCCACACCTGAGATTCTGGAAACCATTTTCTTCCCGAATAATGCGATTCATGACGGCGGAGTCATTTTGAATGGAGACCGGATCGCTTACGCAGCCTGTATCTTTCCTTTGACTCAGCGTCGTGATTTATCTGCATCAATGGGAACCCGTCACCGTGCAGCAATAGGTTTGAGCGAGGAGTCCGATGCCGTTGTGGTTACAGTTTCTGAAGAAACCGGAGCGATTTCATACGCTTACAAAGGGTATCTGGTGCGTGGGGTAACTGAAGAAGAATTGCGATCATTCCTGACATCCGTTTTTGTGCCACGCACAGAACCGCAGAATTTCTGGAAGCGTTTAAGAATAAGAGGTGGTCAGGATGTGAAACGCAGAAGGGAGAACCTTTCTGACAAGGAAAAGGATTCAGGTCAAAACCACTCAGGCTATGAGGTTATTCGATTTGCTTTTCAATAACTGGAAAATGAAACTGGCTTCAATACTGATAGCTGGATTTATTTACTATGTCATACGTTTCTATGTGATCCCTGCCGATTTTCGATTGACCGGACTGGACGAGAGACGCTTCCGCCAGGTACCGATCGTTGTCAAAATTGCAGCTGACCGTCCACTGTTGTTTAATATCACACCAGTCCGCTCCGATATCGTGGTTCAAGGAGAGAAAGACCAGTTGGATCGATTATCAGTCACCGACCTGGAATTGTACGCGGACCTCACGGGTGTGGAAACGGCGACAGATTTGAATCTCACCTTGCGTCTGGATGCGCCGGATGGAATCCAGCTGATGGCTCCGGATCCAACAGTGAAAGTTCAAGCTTATCTGGCGAGATAGAACCGCAGGATTGCTTATCTATTTTTATCTGCTCGAGCTGCGCGAGCTTTGGCATTCTGTTTTTTGGGAACGTTCTTGCTTCTTCTACCGGCAGAGACATTTTCTCTTTGAACTGAATTCTTGGATTGTCCGCCTTTTTCCTGGGTTTTCTTGCCTCGAACCGGCTTGGGTTTACGCACTGGAGCTACTTTTCTGGGGCGTTCGCGAGGAATTAACCGCAATGGACAACCTTCAAATCCGAAAGCTTTCCGAAGTGAATTCTCCAGGAATCGAGTGTAACTGTCTGAGAACAATTCTCCTCGATTCACAAACAGCAGAAACGAAGGAGGACGTTTTGAGACCTGTGTTGCATAAAAAAACTTCAGCCGTTTCCCGGTGGCGCTGACTGGCTGACGAACTTCTATTGCATCCGCAATGGTGCGATTCAATAAACTTGTAGGAATAGTTTGTTGCAACTGAGCCGATACGTAGCGCACGGCTTCCAGGAATCGATCCAACTGATAATTTTCGGTCGCCGATGTAAAAATCACCGGAGCATAACTCAGAAAGAACAACTTCTCCTGGATCCATTCCCCAAAAACACTCAATCGCGTATCCGGAATCTCATCCTCTCGACGCTTTAAATCTTTGCCTTCCAGTTTGGCTTGTCGGCGTTCCTCAAGAATCTCTTCTGTAACCTCTTTCAAATCATGCCGAAAAAGGTCCCATTTATTCACAATCAGCACACAAGCTTTTTTCGCCTCGACGATCTCGCCGGCGATTTTCATATCCTGCTTTGTTACGCCAGAGGTCGCGTCCAAAACCATCACAGCAATATCACAACGCTGAATAGCATTCTCGGTTCGCTTGACGCTGAAAAACTCCACCGAATCATTCACACTTCTTCGCTTGCGCACTCCAGCGGTATCCACCAGCACATAACTCTCTCGACGATTTTCAGTCTGAATCTCCAATGGCACATCGACAGCATCGCGTGTTGTTCCTGGCACATTGCTGACAATGACTCGATCGGAACCGATCAGAGCATTGATCAGAGAAGACTTGCCCACATTCGGTCGACCAATAATGGCCAGCCGCAAAGCTTTCTGCGAATTGTCCTTACCGGAAGCTTCCTGATCCTGGACTTCCCATTCTGGATCCCAAGCCGGCAATTCATCTACAGCTGCTTTCAAAAGAGCCGGGATCCCCTTATCATGCGCAGCGCTGATAGGCAGCAGAGGATCCAATCCAAGACCTGCAAAATCATCCAAGCCGGACTCTGCAGCATCAGTATCGACTTTATTAACTGCGAGGATCACCGGTTTATTGGATCTGCGAAGTCTTGAAGCAATCTCCTCGTCCAACGACACAAGTCCCTCCTGCACACTGACAGTGAAAATCACTACATCCGCAGCTTCGATGGCCAGATCCACTTGATCAATCGCTGCTTGCGTGATCACATCAGATGCTTTCTCGCCAGACATCAGTCCGATTCCGCCAGTGTCTATCAGAGAAAACGGGCGCCCTTTCCACTCGGTTTCCATACTCACCCGGTCTCGTGTGACCCCAGGTTGGTCGTGGACAATAGCGACACGTCTGCCGACAATTCGATTGAAAAGAGCTGATTTCCCGACATTGGGACGTCCAACAATAGCTATAATTCCCGGCATGATAATAGAAAAAATTATCTCCTTCAAAGCGCATCGAAGGAGATCTGGTGGTTTATAATTTTAGACCGCTCGCCTACCTGATCAGGTGGGCGTTTTCATTAGTGATTTACGGTGCGGGGCAAATGGATTCAGGCTGCAAACTACTCGGTATTGGGATAAGCTCCCAACACTTTCACTGTAGAACAAATCTTGCGAAGATCCTCAATAGACTGAGCAACCGTCTCATCTTCAACATGGCCCATACAATCCACGAAAAAGAAATACTCCCACGCTTTCCTTTTACTCGGACGCGACTCGATTTTTGTCATGTTGATCGCGTGTTTTCTGAAAGCGCTCAGCGCTTCATGGAGCGCTCCAACTTTATCTGGCACACTGAACATCAGACTGGTGCGGTCCTTACCGGTTGGAGGGCTGCAGTTTCTGCCCAGAACCAGGAACCGGGTCGCATTCTCACTACTGTCCTGGATATTTCTTTCTATGATTTCCAGTTCATATTTTTCAGCAGCAAGCGAGCTGGCAATGGCAACCCCACCCTCTTTTTCACGAGCCAGTTCAGCGGCTCGAGTTGTAGAAGATGTCTCGAGAATTTCAATGTTTGGGTAATTTTTTTCGATCCAGCGACGACACTGAGCCAACGCTTGAGGGTGTGTGAACAAAGTGGTCGGGGCCACTGCCGGATCTTTTGTCACCAGGCAGTGTTGAATGGGGGTAACGATTTGAGAAACGATTTTCAAATCACTATCGACAAACAAGTCGAGAGTATTTGTCACCACGCCTTCAGTTGAATTCTCAATCGGAACCACGCCGTAATCTGCATGGCCACGGCTGACTTCAGTAAAAACCTCAGCGATTGTTTTTTGAGGAGAATAATCCAGGCTGGAGCCGAAACGGCGAATTGCGGCAAGGTGGGTATATGTGGCGTCTGGTCCGAGGTAGGCGATCGTCATTGACTTTTGTAATGCCAGGGCGCTGGACATTATTTCCCTGAAAATTGCCCGGAGTCCATGGTTAGGAATGGGGCCAGGGTTCAGAGCACAGACTTTATCCAGCACGCCCACCTCACGGTGGGGCGCATAAATTTCCTCACCGGCTTCAACCTTGGCGGCGCCGATCTCAAGCACGTGGCCTGTTCTTTCATTTAAGAGTTCGATGATCTTGGCATCGATCCCGTCAATCGCTTTGCGATGTTCCTCAATTTTCATACGAATCCCGTATTCCCGGTCAAACGAACTTTCCTCGTCGAATGGAGAAAGATTGTAAAGTAAAAGAGAGTCAAAAAACTATAAAAATCAGTCTTTTTTATCATCGTCGTCGTCGTCATCATCATCATCAACAGTAATCCAGTCGTCGTCAGACGAGTCAGACGAGTCAGACGAGTCAGACGGGTCAGACGGGTCAGACGGGTCAGACAGTTCGGACGGGTCGGACGGGTCGGACGGGTCGGACGGGTCGGACGGGTCAGACGAGTCGTCCGGGTCGGACGGGTCAGACGAGTCGGACAGGTCAGACGAGTCGGACGGGTCAGACGGGTCAGACGAGCCTTCGAGTGGCTCTGGTGACTTGACCCTCAACTTCCTTAGCTCGTCTCCTCCTGGCAGATCATCCAGACTGCTGAGGCCAAAATACTCCAGAAAAAGCTCTGTGGTGCCGTAAAGCACGGGTCGTCCCACAACTTCGGCGCGGCCGACTGACTCGATCAGTTCTCTCTCCAGTAACTTGCTCATCACTCCGTCCACACTGACTCCACGGATCTGCTCAATTTCAGCGCGAGTCAATGGCTGCCGGTAAGCGATGATAGATAAAGTCTCCAAGGCAGGTTGTGAAAGTCTCGGAGGTCGCACTTTCCTTCCCAACAAAACCTGGATCCACGGAGCAAACTCAGGACAACTCACAAACTGCCAGGAGCCAGCTACACAAACCAGCCTGAACCCAGCCTTCTTTGTGCTATACTCGGAAGCTATGGATTCCAGGATTTCTACTAACTCATCATCAGCTGTTCGATGAAAAGGTGGGATTTTCCATTTAGACTCGTCTTCCGAAACTTCTGTCTCTTCTGGAGGTGGGTCATCTTTCTTTTCGAAGGAAGATTCGCCTTCTTCAGTTACAGGGACCTCCTCAGCTTCATGATCAACTTCAGCGGCAGCGCTCTCATCTGCCTCCGAAGCTTCCACAGGCTGCTCTGTATCGGCGCCTTCATCGTCCTCTGGGGCATCTTCATCCTCCCCGCCTTGATTGAAACGGGTAGCCTGCTTCAGAATGTCTTTGATGTCCTTCACACTCAGGGGCTTTTGAGTGAAAAAGAGCAGCGTTTCTATGACGTATCGTAATTCCATTTTTACAAGGGAAAATCAAATGGCAATCTCAGTTAATCATTCTGAAGTTTGCTTCTCCTCAGTTTGCGGCTCCAGAGAGGCAGGCTCATCGTAGAAATTAGGCGGACCAGTCGGGGCGTCTTCTTCAATGTTTTTCACGATCAAGATCGGACCAAACAATTCAGGTTGGATGATTTGAATATACCTCAGCCGACTCATCTCCAACATCGCCAGAAATGTGACTACAATTTCTGAACGATTTTGCGCATCTTCAAAAAGAGATTCAAATTTGGCTTCTCCCTCGCGCATGATTCGCTCGTAAAGCAGTTGGATTTTGTCACTGACAGTCCACTGATCTTCAACAATCTCCCTGGAATCCGGTTGCTCCCGCTCCTTGAAGCGCTGCAACATCAGATTCATTGCATCTACAAGCACGAAAATTGAGACTTCCTGCCGGCTTTCTTCAGGGATCGGATCAAACTCCAGCTTGCCAGGTGTTTTTCTGTAAACCCAATCCTGCTCGTGCTCATGTCGCTTCAACTCAGACGACACGTCCTTGAACTTGCGGTACTCAATCAACCGCCGAATCAATTCAAATCTCGGATCTTCCCCTTCCTCATCCTCCACTTCATCCACTTGCTGGTCGACTGGTAACAGCTCCTTGCTTTTGATCAGCAACAGCGTGGAAGCCATGATCAGGAACTCTCCGGCGACATCCAGGTCCAGCAAACGCATGGTTTCCAGGTATTCCAGGAAATCATGCGTCAATTGTGACAAGTCCACGTTGTAGATATCCACCTCCTGCTTCCGTGTCAGATACAGAAGCAGATCCAATGGACCTTCAAACATTTCGAACTGGACTTTAAAAACGCTCATCAGCTTTCAAACGATGCTATTATTTTTCCCGCAAATTCAATCTCTAATCCTATCATTTTAATAAACGGATGATTTAGCAGGCTAAATCTTTACTAACAGTCTGGTTTGATTCCGAGAGTTCGGGAGCCTAAGATAAATTTATGGTCATTTTGTTCAGCCACCCGGACTGTGTGAAGTATTCTCAACCCGGCCACCCGGAGCGTCCTTATAGAATCGAGGCAACGGTGAGCTATTTGAAAGCGCAAAAACAATGGAATGACCGTTTGGATTGGCAGGAATCTCGAAACGCCAAGGATGAAGATCTGCGGTTAGCTCATTCCGACACCCACATCCAATCCGTGATTGAAGGAGGTCAGGGAGGGGTTGGTTTTGATGCTGACACTCCGGCGTATCCCAATATTGATACGCATGCTCGGCGGTCTGTCGGATCTGCGATTCAAGCTATGGAATGCGCTCTTCAAGGCAAAACCGCCATGAGTTTGATTCGACCGCCCGGGCATCATGCCACACCCAACCGGGCGATGGGATTCTGCTATTTCAACTCCATTGCCATCGCTACATTAAAAGCACAATCCCAACCCAACATTCAGAAGGTGGCTGTTCTGGATTTTGACGTGCATCACGGAAACGGAACTCAGGACATTTTGATCGGGAAACCGGATGTAATGTTCTATTCCCTCCATCAGAGTCCCTGCTACCCAGGCACCGGATTGAAAGATGAAAAAAACTGTCACAACTTCCCGCTCCCTCCCCAAACCGATCCCGAAGACTACCGAAAGACCTTTACTCAGGCGCTGAGTGAAATTCAGGAATGGAAACCGGACCTGCTGGCGGTGTCAGCAGGATTTGACGCGTTTAAGGAAGATCCTCTCAGTGACCAGGCTTTGGAGATGTCGGATTTTGAATGGTTTGGATCCCAAATTCGCGAGTCTGGAATACCAGCGTTCCATGTATTGGAAGGTGGATACAGCGATCGACTTCCTGAAGTGATCGAAAGTTATCTGGAAGGGATTGACCCAAAAGATTGAATGAACAAACGGAGTTCCAAATGGATCCAACTAAAACACAGATCCACAACGACCGGGGTTGGCTTTTTGAAAGAAATTCCGGATAATCAGGAATAAGAAAAACTCTGAAACATCAGATCATTATGTCGGATATTCCTTCAACGCAATCAACTCGAAGCCGGACGGGATTTTTAATTTATATATTTTCGCTTTTCATTCTGACCGTTTGGAATGGCTGGTCCGCTCACACTCAAGCGCAGTTAAAACTGGAAACAGATACAGCAGCGCCAGGAAGAACCATATGGGCTGGGGTGCACCTGAAGATGGATCCAGGCTGGCATACTTACTGGAAGAATGGCGGGGACTCCGGCATGGCAACCCAGATTATGTGGGATTTGCCGGAGGGTGTGACTGCGGGTGAGATTCAGTGGCCGGTTCCGGAGATTTACGAAGACAAAACTCTGGGCATGATTACGTATGTGTATCATGGGGAAACCACATTGCTGGTTCCACTGACCTTGTCAGAGGATATTCAAGCTGGAGATCTGGCTTTGAACGCAGATGTCAGTTGGCTGGAATGTGAAGTTTCTTGTGTGCCCGGATCGGGATCCGTGTCGGGGACTCTCAAGGTAGGAGAGGGTTCAGATCAGGAGCCTCCAACATGGTTGAATCAAGCTCGTGAAAAGTTGCCATCAGCTCCTGATTTCAATGTCACCGGGGAATGGTTGACGCCGACATCAGAAGATGACGGGGCTTTTCAGATTGAGTTCGCGCCTGGAACGACTGATGCATCCGAACGCTGGGATTTCTGGCCCTACCCGAATGACAATCTGGAAATCGCCACCCTGTCGGAGCGTGTCGATTCGGATTCGGGCTGGATCTTGAAGAAGGAAGTATTCAAATTTGACGGGGCTTGGCCGGAAAAGATTCCTGGCGGTTTGCTCGTATTATTGAATGAGGATTCAGTGGAGCCGGACCGGGCTTATGCGATCGAATCCTTTGCTGATTCTTTAATGAATAATCTCGCAGTAGCCGCAGGAGATTCCACGCAATCAGCAACCAGCGTCCCAAACGTCGTATCATCATCCAAAGACACAACCCTGACGGATGTGGATTCATCTGAATCATCTGATGAAGATGAGAGCGGGAAATCCAATTTAATCTGGATGTTGATCCAGGGATTTATTGGAGGAATGATTTTGAATGTTATGCCGTGTGTGTTGCCGGTGATTTCATTGAAAATCCTTGGGTTTGTAGAGAAAAGCCAAAACAATCCGGCCAGTATTCGGAAAATGGGATGGTTTTATACAGCTGGAGTTGTGTTTTCATTTTTGATTTTGGCGGGCCTGGTTATTGGAATTCAGCAAGCCGGAAAGTTAGCGAGCTGGGGAATGCAGTTTCAAAATCCGCAGTTCATTATGATACTCACTATCCTGGTGGTTTTGGTTTCTCTTAATTTATTTGGCGTTTTTGAAGTCAGCCTTTCTTCCGGCACTGTTGGAGCCATGAATGAAGCGGCTTCCAAAGAGGGTGGACTGGGGGCTTTTCTGAATGGGATTCTTGCTACTGCTTTGGCAACTCCCTGCACGGCTCCGTTTCTCGGTGTGGCGCTTGGGTTTGCTTTCACTCAACCACCCACGATCATTGTCGCCATATTTCTTGCGGTGGCTTTGGGGCTTGCCACGCCGTACCTGATTCTTTCTTTTCGTCCGGACTGGTTGAAAATCCTTCCTAAACCTGGCGCCTGGATGGAGCGTTTTAAAGTAGCTCTTGGATTCCCAATGCTGGGAGCCGGGATCTGGTTGTTCACTGTAGTGAGCCTGCATTTATCCAATGAGCAGCTGCTCTGGTTTGGGCTGTTCCTCGCGTTTTTATCGATGTCTGCATGGGTGTTTGGACAGTTTATTCAACGTGGAATTGGACCGCGCTGGATCTCTTCCACAGCAGCTTTGGCGCTTCTTCTGGGATCTTACGCGTTCGCCATGGAGAAAGAAGTTAATTGGCGATCCATTGGAGGCCAGTCGACTTCCGCATCCAGTGGAACTGAGCCCAACATGGTTCAATCCGGAGGAATCGACTGGTACCGTTGGAGTCCTGACGCAGTGAGAGCCGCACGCGAACAAGGTAATGTTGTGTTTGTTGATTTCACCGCTTCCTGGTGTTGGACTTGTAAGGTGAATAAAAAGACCAGCATTGAAGTGGACTCGGTGCGGAGCAAGTTTGAAGAATTGGATGTGGTTGCATTGCGTGCAGATAACACCAAGGCTTCGCCTGAGATTGCTGAGGAATTGAGAAAATTTGAGCGAGCGGGAGTGCCTCTCAATCTGGTATATCCACCCGATTTGTCAGTGGACCCAATCGTTTTACCGGAGATTCTGACTCCTGGCATTGTTATCGATGCATTGAACCAGACGGCCAACACCGGCTCGAACGCGATCAGTCTGTCTTCTTTTTAATTGGATCGTGAAGAGACTGAGGATGATTTTAACTCCAGCATCTTTCTGAAGTGGCAGGAGGATGCTGGAAATTCAAATCAAGCGCTGATCAAGGTCATAACAGATCGATCTCGAACCAGATAGCGTGCTGCCACATCCTGTATTTCCTGCGGAGTAATGGCCTGAAATTTTTCCAAATCCCGATCGCGATTGTCGAAGCCCAATCCATAAAGTTCATCCAAAGCAGAAGCCAGAGCTTCATCTTCCAAACTCTGTCGACCGATCTTGATTTGTCCAATTACTTTGGCTTTGATTCGCGCTAATTCTTCTTCGGAGAACGGGGTGGTACTCAGTCGTGTAATTTCATTCCACAACTCTTCTTCCACTCGCGCCAAACTTTCCTTAGCGGTGCCGACATAGAAGGCAAAGTACCCTGGAGCCAATCCAAGCAGATTCGTCGCTCCACAATAGTAAGCCAATCCCAGCTCGTCCCGGATCTTCAGGAATATCCTCGATCCCATATCACTGCAGGCCGCATCCAGTAATCCCAGCGCCCAGCGATCCTCCGAATCAATTTTCGCGCCAGGAAATCCAAGAATGCACGCTGCTTGACTTTTATCCCAGGGCGCATGCGCTCGCTGATGTTGATTTGGAAAAATCGGATCCGCGATCTCCTGAAATGGATGGACCAGGTCGGATGCAGGCAGTGAGGCAACGCGTCGATCCAACTCCTCAAGAGTCTGGTCGGGGTCCATAGAACCGAACACCGCCAAAGTGGCTGGAGCGCCAACGATATGATTCTGATGATAATTCTTTAAATCCTCAGAAGTAACCTGGCTCAAACTCTTTTCATCTCCCAAGCGATTCATTGAGTAGGGATGAGCCCCGAACATCGCCACACGAAATGCATCCATCCCGACCTGTAAAATCTGATCTTTCCTTGAAAGCGCCTGATTGATCTGGATTTGTCGTTCCCGGTTGACTTCACTTTCAGGAAAGGCCGGCTCCATCAGCGTGTCCCAGAACAAATCCAGTCCCGCTTCTAAATCAGTGGCAAGAACCTCCATGCTCAGTCCAACACTGTTCGATCCGGCATATGGCGAAAGCGAAGCTCCCATGGACTCTAATTCTTCAGCAATCTGTTCTCCAGATCGGCGCTTGGATCCCTTCATCCAAGATCGGGCGAATAACCCGGAGATTCCATTATTGGCTGATGTCTCAGTGAGGAGTCCGCCATGAAAGACTGCCTGCACATGGACAAATGGAAGGCGATTTTCCGGCAGGAACAAAGCAGTCCAGCCATTTGACAAGCGCCGTTTTATAATGGGGCTGCGTTGACTTGCCTGCGATTGTGAAACGCTGGCGCTGGGTTGGCTTTCGGGAGACAAAGTGTAGAGAGTGCGCGCATTGGGTTGCAGCCAACGCTGAGCTGTTTCGAGGATTTTATCCGGCGTCAATGATTTGGCTTTTTCTAGACAACGCTCGGAGAATTCCAGATCACCCGCCAGAGCCCAGTTGGAAGCCAGGTCCTGTGCCCGACCTTGCATCGTTTCCCGGCTTTGCATTTCCGAAACTTCAAACTGACGAATCGCTTTGTCCATCTCCTGTTTGGAGCAGGGTTCGTTCATGATTCTGTTCAGTTCGTCATCAATCTTGTCCAACGCCTGTTTCCTCAAGGCGGGATCCCAAAAAGACAACTGTCCTGTTCCGGATACAACCAGGCGCTGATCTGGTTCACCAGCCCTGCCCGCTCCCGGACGGCTCGGTAAAGTCTGGAGCTGTGGCCGGATCCTAGGATCATTGACAAAATGCTCATGGCCGGCATTTCTTCACTCAAGGCTCCAGGCGTTTTCCACCCGAGATGGGATCTGGTTTGCTGGAAAGGACCGGATTCATCGATGATTCGTGGATCAACCTGGTTGGGTTCCTGCGGCAAGTACACTGGTTGCACTGTGCGCCGTGGTTGATTTTCGAAGATTCTGTAAATCTGTTCCTTGAGCGCTTCCGTATCAAAATCACCGACAAAAACCAGAAACGCATTGTTCGGCGCATAACGTTCACGGTAGTACTCACGAATCGACTCAGCGGTCAGAACCTGGAACAGATCCGGATACCCAATGATCGGATATCGGTAGTGATTACGAATATAAATGGTTTCGAAAAATCTTCTGGCAGATCGGCGTGAGGGATCATCCTGATTCATGTCCATTTCCCTCAGAATCACCTCTCGCTCTCTGGCCCATTCATCTTCGGGGATCGTTGCATTGCAGAGCATGTCGCACAGAACATCGCAAGCGATTGAAATGCCGGTATCCGGGGCGTTGATATAATACACCGTATGGTCGAAGGACGTGTAAGCATTCATCGAACCGCCGGCAGCCTGGATCTCGTGATCAATCCGTGAAGCAGGACGTTTTTCGGTGCCTTTGAATAACATGTGTTCCAGCGCGTGGGAAACTCCGGATCCGAGCCAGCGTCCTTCATGAATACTGCCGGTCAAGACCCAAGCCTGAGCAGAAATGACCGGCGCGGAGCGGTCCGCTTCAAGAATCACTTGCAGGCCATTTTCGAGCGTGAGAATTTCGGGGCGGATAGTTTGAGATTCCATTGAATAATAAGCAGGGGACGACTTGGTTCAAAAAGTCGGACGCCCATGGGAACAGATTTTCAGTTGTCGGGATTTTCAATGTCTCCACGCGATGCTTCCGGGTTGGTCTTTTCACGAAGAGAGCTGGAAGGAAGATAAGGATCTCGGAACGCTTCTTCAAAACTAAAACCATTTTTAAAATCAGCCCGGCTATCCTCGTCACTTTTCCCGAAGACACCCGCCTCAACCAGATTGAAAACGATCTCACCAATATCTTCTCCGACGTTCAGTCCCCATTCTTGGAGGAGAAAGAAGGCCATTGGACCATATTCCTCTAGAGCATAACGACGCATTCCCTCCAGCAACTCGGATCCGGACACATGGCGGACCTTGGATTTTACCACTGATTTCTGGGTGTAATCCAAAGAACGACGGACAAAATGATAAGCCTCGATGTCGTATCGAGGATCCTGACTTACAATTCGTTCCAGCGTCGCATTCAAATCCATTTGAACGAAACATGCCTTCTTCAGCGTGCAGCTTCAACAATGTTATTTGTAGAAACCGCCGTAGACGCTTCATCCGGAGGAAACCATTGATTCTTGCAGGATTGAGTGATAGCGCCGAGAGCAAGCATTCCAAGGAAGCCGGCTAGCAGAATGATTTCTTTAGGGGTTAAGTAGCGATTCATTTCGATACAATGTTCACCAGCAAGTTGTGAACGACAATACTGTTGCCTCACAAAGAAAGGAAACTGGCCCCCCTCTTTCCCAAGAAAACTTAAGTGGAATTCAATGAGGATGTATTTTTGCGGTTCAGCCATCCTTAAATGCAGGCTGCACTCGTCGAGCAGAGATTCAGCGCTCCCAGGACGTCACCCAACTGTAATCAAACCCGATTTTTTAATTGTTTGGTTTATTGATTGATATTTTGTTGGGTGTCAGAAATTTTGTGTGGGTTGCCACTCGGGAATGACTTGACTGTCAACACCAACGCTTGAAGATTGAAATATGAATTCGGAACCCTCTTCAGAAGAAGACATTTTTGACAGGCAAAAACTCCTTGAAAAATTTGACAATGATGAAGAGTTTTTTGATGAGCTTTTAGAGTGCTATCTTGAAGATGTTCCCATACATCTGAATGGATTGCGTCATTGCCTGAGGGAAAAAACTTACGACCAGGCCGAAAGATGGGCGCATACAATCAAAGGAGCTTCAGCAAATATGGAGGCTGAGGAAATGAGGAAATCTGCTTTCGATCTGGAGATGGTTCTCAAGGATAAAGACTTTGATCAGTTTGAGAAATCCTTGAAATACTTGGAGGATTCTTTTCAACGATTTTTAAGGTTAATCAAAAAGGACTGATCTCACTCTCTGACTGCATTAATTTGATTCTTAATTTGACAGGCTTCTAATTTTCATTAATTTCTGAAAATAAGAAATTAATTGAATGAGATGAAAATTTTCAGAACAGATGAGGAAAGATTGGTGCGAATAATGGAGAAGTTTCACTCAAAAAACGGGAAACGCCCCAAGAGGAAACTTAGAATCAAATCAAATATGCAGCATTGGCCCAGCTCGACGCCAAAAATCGACAGGGAACGCTGTTAGCATGGGTGTCAACTTTTCCGGGTGTCAGATTTATTTCTGATGATATGGCTGACGTATCGTATCCTGGAGCTGGACAAACCGGACGTCCAAGCAGATCCCACAATCAGTTTTTGTTGCAAACCCGATAAGAAATTTGGGTGTCAAATATTTTGTGAATCAAATCACATACAGCACTTTTTATATTTCTTTCCGCTCCCACAAGGACACGGATCATTTCGACCGGGCAACTCGGCTATTTTCGTTATTGGAGTTGCTTTTTTCTCCTTGCCATCAAATTTAGTGAATAATTTCCAACTTTCCTTCAAACTCTCTATCTCCTCAAATTGCTCTGCTTCCCAAGCATCCAGTTCAGCGCTCTCTTCCCCTAGCAACTTTCTGTATGCGTACAGAGCTCTCATAACTTCAAAGTATTCGCCAATTGTCGAATTTTCCAAATACTCTTTCCGCGCAAATGACAGGGTTTCCTCTGTGCAACAGTGTGTAATTGCAAGCGTCAGATTCCGTTGCATGATCTCTTCGGGCTCATCATTAAACAAATGGATCAGCTCAGATTCAGAGCCACTCGGGTTCATTTTCTCCAAGGCGGAGGATAGGTATATCCTAGCGTCCTCCAGCGCTTTCGGGTAGCGATCCAGAACAATTTCCATTGATTTCCGAGTTCGCATTCTGATCAGTGACCGTTCAATAGTTTCATCCCACCAATCCCAATCATATTCGAACAAATCTATCATACGACCCACAACCGAATCGCATCGGATCAAACCGGCAAGCCCTATTCCAATCCCCATTAACCAGTGTCGTTTTTCTAATTTTTGATTGAAATCAAAATCCAGCCACTGCTCAACCAAAGTAACAACCTCATCGGGGTCCCGAGCCAGACGCTCACAAACTAATTCACTTCGGGCGATTTCTTGGCTAGGAAATCCTTTCTCTTTCAGACAATCAGCTGTGATTTTATCCAGTTCATCAAGACATTGATCCAAACTGCTTTCTGACAGTTTAATTCTGAACCGAGCAATACTTTCCTGGGTCATTGATCCATCGTTTCCACTGAATAGCCCGTGCCATGGACTTTTCACAAACACATCCCAATTTTCCTTCAACAGATTGACTGGAGCGAGAGCAAACCACTCCAAAAACTTCATTTGAAGCGACTTGCTACCTTTCGTGAGAGGATAATGCTGACTGAGTTCTACCAGCCACCGAAAAGATTCCTCATCATGTCCGAAACCTTTTATCTGATTCGGATACTGATACGGATCCTCGAATCCATACTTTTCCAAAGCCCTGATAACAGCCTTAGTCAGAGCCGGATCAATATCGTACTTGTCAAAGAAATGACTCAGAAAAAAACTGCGAACTAAATAATCCTCATGCTCTAATCCAGAAATAAGCTGAGTTCTTGAAAGTATCATTTCCATG
>JAUIHU010000590.1 GCA_030432175.1 Verrucomicrobiia bacterium
CTCGTATTGAGTCGGTTTCTCCGGCAACTGCAGCCCGTTTGCAGATTGAGGACAAAAGCTTGCCCATGACTTCGGCGCTGGAGTCCCGGATTGATTTCAACGATGCCTGGCCCAGCTTTACGGTCAATCCTCGTGGAGAAGCTCATGTGATCGTTTCTCTGGATCAACGTCGCGTGCGTGAAACCACCATGGGCGCTGATCATCCGATTGTATGGTCCAAACCGATTGGCAAAGGAAATCTGATTTACGTGGGAATCGGGGGAACGCCTCAAGCACGCGGGTCAGTGGAATTCCAATGGGCACTCGCTCAGTGCGCTGCCATGGCGGCAAATCCTGGAAATGCTGACCTTGGCGCAACGATTCGTTCCCGATACACACGCGTTGTTCTTGAAGACGGCGCCAAAGATCCGATGGAATTGTCCGTCGCTGCAGATGGTCGTGTTTTTTATGCTGAACGCGCAGGTAAGGTAAAGGTCTGGTCACCGGAATCCAAAAAGTCTGAACTGGTTGGGGAACTGGATGTGTTCACCGGACTGGAAGATGGTTTGCTCGGAATCACTCTGGATCCATCTTTCATGGATAACCAATGGATTTACCTGTATTACTCACCTCCCGGAATTTCCGAAAACCGCCTGGCTCGTTTTACTTTGAAAGACGGAAATCTGGATCACGATTCTGAAAAAGTTCTGCTGCGAGTCGCCACACAGCGCGATGAATGCTGCCACGCGGGTGGCTCCGTTAATTTCGGTCCTGGCGGACTGCTTTACCTTTCCACTGGAGACAACACCAATCCATTTGCCTCCGACGGTTACAGTCCAAGCGACGAACGCCCTGGTCGTTCCGCCTGGGATGCTCAGAAATCCTCCGGCAACCGTAATGACCTGCGTGGAAAAATTCTGCGCATCAAACCTCTGGCAGATGGAACTTACGAGATTCCTGAAGGCAACCTCTTTCCCGCCGACGGATCTGCAGGACGTCCGGAAGTTTACGTCATGGGCAACAGAAACCCGTTCCGTATTTCCATCGACTCCGAAACCGGCTGGTTGTACTGGGGTGAAGTCGGACCCGATGCCGGTTCATTCAACGACGGCCGTGGCCCGGCTGGACACGATGAAGTCAACCAGGCGCGCGAAGCCGGTAACTTCGGATGGCCTTATTTCGTGGGTCGCAACTTTGCTTACAAAGACTATAACTTTGAATCCAAGGAGTCCGGAGAATCTTACGATCCGAAAAACCTGATCAACGACTCCCCCAACAACACAGGAATGAAAGAACTTCCACCGGCGCAACCGGCCTGGATCTACTACCCACACGCTCCATCCGCCAGATTCCCGGAACTGGCATCCGGAGGCCGCACCGCGATGGCGGGTCCCGTTTATCATGTGGAAAAATTCACCGGATCTGACATCGCGTTGCCTGCCGCCTATGACAAGTCCGTATTCATTTACGAATGGACCCGGAGCTGGGTTAAGGAAGTGAAACTTGACGAGCGGGGATACGTTTTGAAAATCAACGACTTCCTGCCGGGAAAAGACTTCAAACGCCCCATGGACATGGAACTCGGTCCGGACGGCGCGCTGTATGTCATCCAGTGGGGAACCAACTGGAGTAACAACAACGACACTCAGATTTTGAGGATTGAATACCACCGGGACTGATCTCTGGTTTTCACAAGATCACGGTAAAGATTTATCCAAATCTAAATCCAACCCGGAGAGCGCGACAGGATTTCAGATCCGGTCGCGCTTTTTCTTTTGAATCGACCCAGCATCAGCCATCAGGCATTCTTGGCGCTTTAGAGAAAGGATTGATGATGATTGAAGCAGTGATATTCGACATGGACGGAGTACTGGCTGATTCCGAGCCATTGATCAAAGCCTCTGCGGTACAGATGTATCGGGAGAAAGGACACACCGTGCAGCCGGACGATTTCAATCCTTTTGTCGGCACAGGTGAATTGCGGTTTATCGGAGGTGTCGCCGAGAAGTACGGGATTGAACTCGATCTCGAAGAGGCTAAAGCGCGGACTTATGAGATTTATCTCGAACTCGTCCCGAAAGAACTCCGACCTTACCCCGGTGGAAAGGAATTGTTTGACGCCTGCCGAGCGCGAGGATTGAAACTGGCGTTGGCATCCAGCGCGGATCGCATGAAGATCGACGCCAACCTCGATCACATCGACCTCAAACCCACGATCTGGGACGCCATCGTCTCTGGAGAAGAAGTCACCCGCAAAAAGCCGGCTCCCGACATTTTCATGATCGCCGCCAGCAAAATCGGAGTCAATCCCGGAGCTTGCGTCGTGATCGAAGACGCCGTGCATGGCGTCCAGGCAGCCAAATCCGCCGGGATGTTCTGTGTGGGGGTTGCGCAAACCTTTCCCAAAGAAGATCTGGCGGAGGCGGATTGGGTGGTGGAATCCCTGAAGGAAATCACAGTGGACTTGCTGACTGCTTTCTGATTGATGCCGCTATGAAAACACCTTCCATTGATCTCTTTGTCTTCGCGGATGCACTGGGTTGGGAACAAGCTCAGAAGCGCGATTTTCTCTCTGATCTCCTGCCGCATCGCAGTTCATTGGACACCCTGTTTGGTTATTCCTGCACTTGTGATCCAAGTATTCTGACGGGTGAACTGCCGGAGAAGCATGGGCATTTTTCGTTCTTTGTTTACGATCCGGAAAACTCGCCATTTGGTTGGGGAAAATATCTGGGAATGCTCCCGCAAAAAATCGCTGCCTACCACCGCGTTCGCAACCGAGTCAGTCGCTGGGTGGCAAGCAGTATGGGCTACACCGGGTACTTTCAATTATACAGTGTGCCGTTTTCCAAACTCCCTTACCTGGACTACACCGAAAAAAAAGACATCTATCTTCCGGGAGGCATCCTGGGTGGACAGAAAAACATCGTCCAATACTGGGAAGAATCCGGACACGCCTGGACAAGGTCCGACTGGCGACGCGGCGACGCGGCCAACATTGCTCACTTGAAAGAGGAACTTGAAAAGGGTGAAGCTCGGCTGGCCTACCTGTTCACTGCCGGATTGGACGCGGTCATGCACGGCGCCACGACGGATAGTCCTAAGACCGATCAGGCATTTGACTGGTTTGAAAGACAAATGCGTGACCTGTTAGAAACTGCGCATCGTCATTATGACGAAGTCCGCGTTCACATGTTCAGTGACCACGGGATGAAAGACACCGACTCGGTCTCGGAAATGCGATTGGACTTCGAACGCGCTGGGTACAAGTATGGGCGCGACTATGCCGCAGTCTGGGATTCCACCATGGCGCGGATCTGGTTTCCGGCCGGACCGGAAGCTTCGGTGACGCGAGAGATACGGGAATGGTTTGCGCAACGCAAAGAAGGACGCGTCTGTACCGAGCAGGAACTCC
>JAUIHU010000591.1 GCA_030432175.1 Verrucomicrobiia bacterium
TCAGCCCTTGGAGATATGGGGATGAACCAAAACCTGGGCCTGGCAGCCCAGGCTGGTATGTGTCAGGCCTTTGGCCTTGGAAAATTTTCACGCCACCCGACTTTAATCGCACCCGTCAGGCCAAGAATTTTGACTAAAAATTAGCCTTACCTAAAGTAATGTCAAAATTCTTTGACTGACCCCCTTCTTCATTATTTGTGCCTGATCGCGGAACCACTCTCACGAGGTGGACTGACCCGAACTCCATTCATCGTCACTCCAACGCCATTCTCGAATCCATTGACCACACCTTCAATCTGCAACGTTTGATAACGCCCAGTCAGCGCTCCGTACTTTCGGTAAGCTCTGGCAAATAGATCCACTTCTAACATCCCGGTATGATCTGCAACTGTCAGGAACTTCATCATCTCTCCAGTCACCTGATGGAATACGCGACTTTCCACAACTCGTCCGCAAATAGTCACTTTTTTACCAACGTACTTTTTGAGATCCCTTATTGGACAATAGGTCTCCCAGGCCACATTGGAATAATAATCCAGTGGATGCCTGCTCATCACACATCCCAGTAACTCATTTTCCCATGCCAATTTCTGTCGCAAAGAAGGTTCCTGCAAATCCACATCTTCAGGGGCGCCGACATGGTCCATTTCCGGAAATCCATTCAGCAAGGGCGATTCCAGAGTCGATGAAGATCCCCAGGCTTTCCTCACATTCAACAACTCCACACAATTCCAGAACAACTCAACTCGCGAATTAGAAAAACAGTCTAAAGCTCCTGATCTCAATAACAAATCCACATCCTGATCTGCGGGTTGTGATTTCTCAAAAAAATCTCTTAGTGAATGAAAAGGATCCAGACGATCAAAGGCGCTGATTCGGCCTATGAAGTCATCACTGATCCCACGAATCCATCTCAAAGGGGTACGTATCTGACGCTCTCCCTCCACACGAAAGTTCACATGAGTTCGCTGGACAATGGGTGGCAGAAAAGTCACTCCCATCAAGTGGCACTCGAGTATGTAAACCAGCGGCGAATAAAATCCTTTCCCGCCACTTAACACAGCCGCCATGAACTCCGCAGGATGGTGGCATTTCAACCACGCAGCGCCATAGGCTTCCACTGCATAAGCGGCGCTGTGGGCTTTACAAAAAGCATACCCGGCAAATCCCTCTACCTGCTCCCACACAGATTGGATGACCGATTCAGGACGTTTCAACCTCCGCGCTGACGCTACAAATTTTTTCTTCAGCTCCACAATTTGCGCCTGCTTCGCTTTGCCCAGCGCCCTTCTCAGCAAATCCGCCTGACCTGGATCCATCCCTGCAAACCGCTTACAAATTTTTAGAATATGCTCTTCATAAACGACAATCCCATAGGTGTCCGACAAACAGGATTCCAATGAAGGGTGATCATAAGTCACTGGCTCCAGTCCCTGGTACCGACGAGCAAAGGATTGCTTCTTCCCTTCATTCGCAGCGCCCGGACGAATGACCGAAACCAGCGCCACGAGTCCATGAATTTCCCGGATCCCGCACATTCTCGCCAGCGTGATCATCGCCGGGCTTTCAATGTGATGCACCCCACGCGATCGCCCTTCGGAAATCATCTTCCAGACCACAGGATCCGTCCAAGGCTGCATCTCGGTTGGATCCTGCGGGAGTGTTTTTCCCTGACGTGTCAACTCGGCGCGAGTTTCCCTCAGAGCTGTCAAACCTCCTTGCGCCAGAATATCCAGTTTAACCAGTCCCAACGTCTCCACATTTTCCATTTCAAAATGCGTCGCCGGAAAACCTATTCCAGTCATAAAAGTGGGAGTGATCTCCTGCATGGGCCTGCGTGAAATCACTACACCGCAAGGATGCGCTTTTGGATATCTTGGAACACCATCCAGAAACAACGCCATTTCCAATGCAGAACGATATGGCTCCTCCTTCAACGGCAAGTCAACTGCCTCAGGGCTGAGCCGCAAACGATTCTTTAACCCCTGCACATTCCCCCAGGGAAACTTCTCCGTCATGCGCCGAATCTGAAACTCAGAAATGCCCAAAGCTTTTCCAACATCACCCACAGCTCCACGCGCCTGGAAAGTAGAGAATCCACCAACCAGCGCGACATGGTTGTCTCCGTATTTGTTAAAAATCAAGCGCAGCACATCGTCTTTTCTGTCATGCGGAAAATCGATGTCGATATCGGGCAGCTTATTCAACTGCATCCTTTCCTTGTTCAGAAAACGGCGAAAATATAAACCAAACTCAATCGGGCAAATATCAGAAATTCCCAGACAAAAACAGACCAGAGAATCTGCCGCGCTGCCTCGAGTGATCCAGTCAATGCCTTCCTGTTTGCAAAGTTGTAGTATCTCCCAGACAGCAATAAAATAGGACTCATAACCGACTTCATGAATCATCTCCAGCTCCTCTTCCAGCTGTGGAAGAATTTTCAATCTCTGACTTTGATTTGAATAACGACGTTCAGCCCCATTAAAAGTCAAATGTCTCAAGAAGACTCTGTCATCTTCAAATTCAGGGTGAGCGTTCCGGTTGTATTCAGGAAACTCCAAAGCTCCGTAGCTCCATTCAAAATCAACCTGATCGGCAAGCTTCCAGGTATTGTGAACCGCCTCAGGGCATTGATGAAACCGGCTCGCCATTTCCTCAGGCGATGGCCAGTGAAAAACCCCGGTCAGATCTTTCCCAGGGGTGGATTGTTTCATTCTTGTCTGAGTGCGAATTGCCTGAACCAGGTGGTACTTCCATTGATCATCCGGACGGTTGTAATGGATTGGCTGGAACGCTATTTTAGGAATAACAGAAGACACTTGTCGCAGAGCTGGGTCCGTATCTGATAGAACTGGATAAAAGAAGCGGTTTGGAAACATATCATACCATGACGGATCTCGAGAAAGACACCACCAGTCTGCATTCGATCGTTCAAGAATGACGGCCCTTGGAACAGGCTCACCCAATTCTGTTTGCATGGAAAGAACTTCACAAAGCTGAGCATAGCCCGACTGGCTCCGCACAATGAGAGTTACAGGAGAGGACGATCCAGTAACACGCACTTCAGCTCCAAGGATTGGTCGGAGCCCAGCGCTGCGCGCCTGCTGATAAAAAGAAAGCGCGCCCCCCAGATGATACTGATCGACCAGAGCAACGTAGCCCGACGCCTCCGCGCTGGCGCGCGCAATGATCTCTTCAATCGAAAGTGTCGAATTCAAAAAAGAAAAAAAACTCCGACACCCCAAATGACAAGCAGTGGTCGGACCTGTCGGACCTGTCGGACCTGTCGGACCTGTCGGACCTGTCGGACCTGTCGGACCTGTCGGACCTGTCGGACCTGTCGGACCTGTCGGACCTGTCGGAC
>JAUIHU010000592.1 GCA_030432175.1 Verrucomicrobiia bacterium
ATCTTTCAATCCTTCCACCTGATTGAATGCTCTCGCTATGATTTTTGATTCATGTATCACCACCGCTCCAATAGGCGTTTCATCAGATTCATAGCCCTGGACCGCCTGCCTTAGAGCTTCCCCCATAAAGTAGCTGTCACTGGTCAGATCGATCCAAACTTCTTCATTCATCGTCAGAGTCGAGTTATTTAATTCCCTTGGTTTCAAATCCCAAATCATCTAATTGCGATTGCATGATCGACAAAGGATCTTTCAACCGGGTTTCGATATAAACTTCATTCTTGTCCGGGTCAGCTGATATATTGCGCATCCATTTTTGCTCTCCAAGGCGGTTTTGAATTTTTTTAGCGCAATTCCCGCAAGTAATCCCTGCAACATCGAAAGTCAACGCTCTCCACTGGTTATCACTGGTGAGTTCCTGTCCCGAATCATCCTGGCTTCTGAAAAAAGAACCCAAGCGTTTCCACATGTTTCGTCCCCATGGGAACAAAATAACCCCCATGAGGCCCAATGCGGCTATCCATTGAAATGTTAACTCGACGTTCCAACCTTGATCCGAAGTACCATGCTCATGCTCAATCGCAGCAGGAGTCCAGGATTGTGGAGCCCACATATCCAAAGCAAGCCCAGCCGCCCAGGCAACGGAGACCAGCGCAATAAGGTATAAGAACAATCGTCTGGGACCCAACAACTTCCAAATCGCGCTCAAGGTAACGGTATTGGTCGCTGGACCAAGCATGAGGAAAACCAGAGCTGCGCCCGGACTGATACCACCTTTTACCAGCGCCACTGCCAATGGGATCGAACCGGTTGAACAGACATACAATGGAACAGCAAAAAGAGATACAGCGAGATACGCCAGCCATGGTTGCGCCATATATTGATCAAGATACTGCTCCGGGATAAATGTCGACAAAACACCGGAAAGTAGCAGCCCGATTAAAATCGATTTCCCAATATCCTCAGGCAAATCCACAAAGCTGTAATGCAGACCTTCACGGATCCGACACCCCAATCCAACCTCCCTACCATGTTCGGATCGCTGATTTTGTTTTTCTGCTTCTGAACTTTTTGAATTTTCATGCTCGCGATCTGTTGGATGATTCGGAGCAAATATATCCACAAAACTTCCTGTCACGATCCCTGATACAAATGCGGTAATGACTCGGAAAACAGCAAAAAATGGCCCCATCATTCCCCAGGTAGCCAGTATCGAATCGACACCAGTCTGGGGAGTTGCCGTCATGAAAGAAAGTGTTGGGCC
The DNA here is from genome assembly GCA_030432175.1 of Verrucomicrobiia bacterium. Lineage (GTDB taxonomy): Bacteria > Verrucomicrobiota > Verrucomicrobiia > Limisphaerales > JAUIHU01 > JAUIHU01. The sequence goes on from JAUIHU010000592.1 coordinate 1,265, forward strand.
TGGCCCAGCGCCGAATTTTCTTAATCCTGCCGCAATAGGAACAATTCCACAGGAGCAAACCGGCAAAGGAATCCCAATGACCGTGGCTTGGATATTTTTAATCCAGCCACGACCGCCAAGTAATCTTTGAGCGGTCTCCGGTCTGAGCCAGATGCGTATCGCCCCTGCGGCTATAAAACCAATCCAAAGGTAAGGCGCCATTTCCAACGCCAATTCCCAAGTCTCATCGATAAACTTTGTCCAAATTTCCATTACAACAAACAACCTAATGGCGATTTGCTAGGATTTAAAAAGTGAATTCAGTTTCTCCAGACTCGAACGAAAGTCATTCCTAAAACAGATTTCGCAGTTCTCTGGAAATCAACACCTGAAGTGTCACATGAGAAATTGCTGTCAAAACAATAAAAACCAGAAACGTCACCATGAAAAAACCAAAGGCGCCAGCCAGTTTTCTTTGCAGCAAATAAGGAGCGCCATGGTAAAGCAATCGAAAAGAAACCAACAGGCCCACACCCCAACATACCCAGGTATTGATCCAGGGAAGCGCGTCAGGAATCCTGATTATTACCAGCGGAGCCAATGAATACGCGACAAAAAGGAAAGCGTGCGAATAAATTAGTCGAACGCCAAAACTTTCTGAAACCCATTTCAAAATCAACGGCAACCCTAATAACAATAGTAATGTCAGCCCAAGTTGAATTCCTTGCCATCGGATAATCTGCTCCTCAAAAACAGAGATGGATTGTGGCGCTGAACTGAGGAATGAAGTCCGAATTTGTAAAAAATACCAGCCAGCAGATTCCACTCCCACGCTTAAGATCAGTAAAGGCAGAAAGAAAATAAAAAACACCTTCAATGCGCTGGGCGGATCTTCAAAAAGATTTTCCCAGTTTGGCGCCGGGGTCGAGAGTAATTTGCAAAAACGTATCATTCTTTATCGACTCTGCTGAAATTTGAACGGCATTCATGCTCACGAATCGCAAATTAACGCAAGTGTAAACCATTGGGATTTAATACCTCCAGAGCTTTGCGCCAATGTACCAATCCGCACGATCAGGTTTAAGCAGTCAGGATGCGCATCAAACATTTGCGGAGAATCCTCAGCTTCAATCTGAAATGCGGCTGCGCGGAATAAAATCCAGCGTCAGCTTTGGTATCATCATCAATAACGTCCCCGCGCCCTTCGGAATCAGATAACGAAAATAGACCTATTGGCGATTTTAACCAGAGCCTTTCAAAATCATTGTCCAATGACCTGGCTTCCGCAACGCTCAATGGACGATTCCCAACCCAGTGGAATTCACCAATAACGATATTCCACAACTGAGGCCATCGCTTTAATACTCCATGAAATGCCGGAAATTCACGAAATGGCATGGTCTGATCTTCAGCAAACCCTATTTCCGTATCAATAGGAATCACAGCAAGCCGACGATTTAACCACGATTTGCCCTTGGTAAAACTCAACAACAAGGCCACCAATGCTAACGGACTGCTGAGAATCAAGCAGGCAAGAGCAAGAAATCTTCCCAATAAGGATCCAGGCTTGTGTATGGGTTGCCTTTTCCTTAATGAACACAACAAAAACTCGTCTGGCGCAATCACTTGAGACCCATTTGCCCAATTCAATATTCGCGATCCGTTGACAAACGAATTTCTAACCTCAGTCAGTTCCCCGACGAACGTTTCCGACCAGACCCAGCTTTCCTGCACAATTGCCTGATCGGCAATAATGGAATGTGACTCGATAATCGTCCGAGGCCCAATGACAGCGCCAGCTCCCACAGTGACTCCTTCACCAATCCAGCAAGGGGCTGTCACATTGGCTGTTTCATCAATTCGTGTTCTTAACCCTACATGCACCCCGCTCCGCCATTCATACATTCCATGTGGGTCCAACTGGATCACTCTGGGCGCAAACGCCAGAAGTTCATTGAACCAACTGGCATAGCTGGTTAGACGATCCTGCTCATGGTCAATTTCTCCCTGAGATTTGGCCGGAAGGTGATTGAGCGCTATTCTGAATTCTGGTTCTGGCCATTGATCTGAGGGAGAAATTGACCATGAGCAGGATCGTCTAACCAGCTAATGG
>JAUIHU010000593.1 GCA_030432175.1 Verrucomicrobiia bacterium
ACCAGTGTGTCGTATCTCAGCGCTTCATATGTGTTGAATTGATCGGCTGTGGTTACGTCGACGTCTGGCAGGTTTCCTGTGGACAAGACAAGATTTTCGTTAATGCCATCTGTCACAATTACCACGCTTCCTTGCGCTCCGATTGATTTCAAAAACTCCACTGCTGACTTCGTCTTGGGAGCGTCAAACTGAATGTTATCCACTACAATTGTTTCCCCTGCTTTGATGCGCTCCGATAAAGCTTTTCTTAGCGCCAGCTTACGGGTGGCTTTGTTGACTTTTTTTGAGTAATCACGTGGCCTCGGACCAAATACAATACCGCCACCTCTCCAAATTGGTGAAGCAACAGTACCTGCACGCGCTCGCCCAGTTCCCTTTTGACGCCAAGGCTTCTTTTTATGAGCCTTAACTTCTGCACGCGTCTTGGTGCAGGCAGTGCCGGAACGTTGAGCCGCCCGATAAGCTGTCACCACATCGTGAACAGCTTGATTTCCTTTTGCTTCTTCTTCAATTATCGAAAATCCAAGTTCGATATCTCCGGACTCTTGTCCGCTCTGGTTAAGTACTTTCAGTTTCATCCTGGAAGTGAAAATTTGCTGGTTAAAAGATTGATTCGTCAAAGAACTATTCAAAAGACTTCAAGCCGCTTATTTAGTTGCTTTAGGTCTTTTTTTTGCCTCGCGAATCACGACATAATCCCCTTTGGCTCCAGGGACTGATCCCTTAACCAACAATAGATTATCCTCCTCAAGGACCTGAACCACTTTCAGGTTCTGCACCGTTCTCCTGACCGCTCCCATGTGGCCCGGCATTTTCTGTCCTTTTCTCACCGTTCCTGGATCAGAACGGTTACCAATAGATCCGGGACGACGTCGGAATCCTTTTTGACCGTGAGATCCAGGGCCACCACCGAAATTGTATCTCTTAACTACGCCCTGAAATCCATGTCCCTTTGTATCGCCAATGGCATCAACATAATCTCCAGCTTCAAAGATTCCCGGACCAACAATATCACCAGGATTTAAGTCCAAGGTAAAATCACGGAATTCTTTCATCCGCTTCACGGCCTGTGTGTTGTGCTTCTTGAAGTGACCTTGCTTTGGCTTGGATACCCTGCTTTCTTTTTGGTCATCAAAGCCAAGCTGTATTGCGTTGTATCCGTCCTTTTCAACGGTCTTTTTCTGAATCACCCGATTTGGGCCAGTCAAAATAACTGTTACCGGAGTGACCTGCCCGGATTCATCATAAACACGGGTTTGACCTAATTTTTTTCCTAATAATCCAATCATTCTGCGTCCTCCTTAAATTTTGATCGCAATATCAACACCAGCTGGCAGGTTTAGCTTTTTCAGCTCCTCTACCGTTTTTGCAGTTGGATCCACAATATCCAGCAGGCGTTTATGAGTGCGTTGTTCAAATGTTTCGTGGGATTTTTTGTCCACGTGAGGAGAACGCTGAACTGTGTAGCGTTCGATTCGAGTTGGCAACGGAATTGGACCCACAACACGGGCTCCTGTCCGTCGAACTGTTTCTACGATTTCAGCCGCTGAAATATCAATGACACGATAGTCAAATGCTTTCAGTCGGATTCTGATTCTTTTTCCGTTCATTTATTTCGCGTACTTTCTTTTTCCTGAAGCGACTTTCCAACGCGGGATACCTGATTTAAGTTTTAATAAATGGTTTCCACAATTTCGTTCAAGACACTTGTAGGAACTTGTTCGAACTTCAGAGGTTCCATGGAATACGAAGCGCGACCTTTCGAGAGGGACCGCACTGCCGTCGAATAACCAAACATTTCTTTGAGTGGCACCTCAGAATGCAAAACTGCCATAGTGGCTTTGGTTTCCATACTGAGAATCTTTCCTCGACGACGATTGAGGTCCCCTAGAATATCTCCCTGATACTCATCGGGAGTTGTCACTTCGACTTTCATGATCGGTTCCAATAAAATTGGACCCGCATTTTTCGCGGCATCTTTCAGCGCAAAAATTCCTGCCATCTTGAAGGCGAGTTCGTTGGAATCCACTTCATGGAAACTCCCTTCTAGTATTTTTATTTTCAGATCTACAATGGGATACCCAGCGAGAAATCCGCTGGCGATGGCTTCTTTGATCCCATTAATTACTGGAGGAATAAATTCCTTAGGAATGGTTCCACCGACGACGTGATTGGTTATTTCTATTCCCTGCCCTCGTTCGGCAGGTTCCACAGCTATGATAGCATGCCCGTATTGCCCTTTACCACCTGATTGACGAATAAATTTACCTTCACCCTTGGCTGCATGAGTAAATGTTTCTCGATATGCAATCTGCGGAGCGCCAGAACTGGCTTCGACACTAAATTCACGCAATAATCTGTCTCGTATAATCTCAAGGTGTAACTCACCCATTCCAGCAACAATTAGCTGGCCTGTTTCTTCATTTGTGTAACATCGGAATGTCGGATCTTCTTCAGATAAACTTTGTAATCCAATCGAAAGCTTTTCGCGATCCAGCTTGGTTCGCGGTTCAATGGCCATTGAAATCACCGGTTCCGGAAATGAAGGTGGCTCCAGAAGAATCGGAGTTTTGGGGTAGCAAAGTGTGTCTCCGGTAGTGATATTCTTCAGCCCAACCAACGCCGCAATATCCCCCGAATAAACTTCATCAATATCTATTCGCTTGTCCGCAGCAATTTTCATCAAACGACTGACCCTTTCTTTCTTACCCGTTCTTGGGTTAAGGATCATGTCACCTTTCTTCAAATTACCACGATAGACTCTGAAAAATACTAATTTACCAGCAAACTGGTCGGTCCATAGCTTAAATGCCAAAGAACAAAAAGGATCATTATCGTCCGCCCCTATTTTGATGATTTTATCCGGATCATCAACGTCGTGGCCTTGTGCTGACGGTATATCCAGAGGAGATGGAAGGTAGTCGATCACTGCATCCACCAGAGGTTGGACTCCTTTATTCTTAAAGGCTGAACCTCCAATAACAGGGACCATCTCAAGATTGCAGGTCAATCGACGAATGGCTTCTTTCAGTTGAACCGGTTCAACCGGGCGATCTTCCAGGATGCAATCGGCTATGGCTTCGTCTTTATCAGCTACCGCATTAACTAATTCTTCCAGAGCCAATACCGCCTCATCCTTAAGGTCAGCTGGTATCTCCTCAACGGTATATCCAATCCCAAAATTTTCCTCGGAATAAATAATTGCTTTCTGGTCGATGATATCGATCAACCCGCGCAAGTTCTCCTCCTTGCCGAGCGGAAGCGCCACAGGATAAGCGTATGCTCCCAGTTTGGTTCGCATTTCATGAACCGCATTGTTGAAGTCGGCTCCGACTCGGTCCATTTTGTTTACA
>JAUIHU010000594.1 GCA_030432175.1 Verrucomicrobiia bacterium
AACCAAACCAGCGGCTGAGTAAATGACGATTTCGGCTGATCCACATGTATATTTTTTCAGCCACCCAAATCACTCCGGGGATCCATAAAACCAAAGACACAGGAATCAAGAGAGGCAATCGCATTCCGACAAACCGGATGCAGCGGGCTCCACGGTGAATGCGCCCTTCCAGATCAACACAATGGATGGCCTCCAATAATTCTTCACGCGTGAGATTGGGAGCCAGGGCAGTGGATTCCGGATCAGTAATCGGAGCCAGACTCAGATGATTGAACCAATCCAGCCAGGTCAGTGTTTTCATTTGAAAGGCGCAGAGAGGGCACTCACTATCATATAGAACTACATGACGACTGCGAGACATGTTTGCGCCTGTCGCTGATTTGTCTGATTTCATAGTATCTAAAAATACATGAACCCCTTACCAAAAACCAGCTCTGACCAGTCTCTGATAAGGGGTTGCAAATATAGATGATGGCTTGACTCCCGGATTAATCAATTACCGGGAAAAACAAAGCCAAATTAACCAACTACTCTGATCCTTCAGTCTTTTCTGAAGACTCTTCGTCATTGGAAGTCGTAATCGTCCAACCTCTCACCACTGTCAGCTTGGGCAACGCCTCGCTTAACTTTGCCACTCCAGCATCAGTTACATCAGTTTGCCACAGGTAAACTTTCCGCAAATTGGATAATCCAGTCAGATGTTCCAACCCGGCATCGGTCACTTTCGTATTGTACAGATTCAGATAAACAAGGTTGTTCAATCCTTTCAAATGCGGTAACCCGGCGTCAGTAACAGCGGTATTTTCCAAGTGAAGGTGGGTCAGATTGGTTAATCCGGCAATATGGGCCAATCCTTCATCGGTCACCTTGGTGTTGGCGAGGTTCAGTTCAACCAGGTTAGGAATATCAGATAAAGGCGCAATGCTGTCATTGCTGATTTGATCTCCAATCAGGCGGAAGTTTGCACGCAACCAGTTGACATTCTGAGCTACTTTCATGATGACATTGCCCACTTCCTGTACCTTGGCAATCGCCGCTTGATCTTTTTCCCCGCTTGGAACTTCAACCAGATTCAAAACCGGCGCATTCTCATCCACACGGTTACGAGCTGCTTCTTCAGGGGAAACAAAATCATCCGGCCAGAACGCTCCTTCAGCAACCCAGGTAGTCAGTAACTCAATCTGTTGCTTGGTCAACGGATCTCCTTCAGGCGGCATGACATCATCGTCATCCAATGGCAACGTGATACGTGTAACCAATTCGCTTTCCTCTGTTTTTCCAGGAACAATGACGTGCTCCAATGCCAGTTCTTTTTTATCCAAACGCAAACGTCCTTTGCGCTTTTTCGGACCGTGGCACTCAACGCATCTATCGCTGATAATTGGCCAGACTTGCTTCTCAAAGCTGACAGTTAATCCTTCAGATGAAGTGGCGGCAGCCGGAGCAGCTTCTGTCTCTGTTTTTTCTTCAGTGTCAACTTCAGCAACTACAGTTGGTGATTCAGGCCACTCTGCGCCTTCATTGATCCATTGCTTGAATGCTGCAATTTGTTTCTCTGTCAACGGATCCCCCTTAGGCGGCATGATATCGTCATGCCCTGGTGGCAGAACAATTCTTTCCACCAACTCACTGCCGTCAGCATCACCAGGGATAACGACATGCTCAACCGCAAATTCCCGCGTATCGAGCCGGAGTTTCCCTTTTTGCTTTTTGGGTCCGTGACACTTGATACAACGATCTTCCAGGACCGGGTGAATGTCCTTGGCGAAATCAATCTTTTCCTGCGCCGATAACGTCAGGGATCCACCAAATAATCCAATTAGACACGAAGTCTTAAGAATATAGTTTCTCATGCTAAATGTGGGAGCTATTTCAGGTTCAGTTCACCATTTACCTCTATTTGAGGCAATCATAAATCAATCACTTTATCGCAATGTCTCCACTGCGATCAGTCATCATCCTCTGTGAGTTTACGTTCCATTTCATCTTTGATCTGAGCCACCCGACGTTTGGCCCCATCAATAAATTCATCACGCCTTTCGGCAATTTCAGGTTCGTCGGTGTTCATAAAATGCTCCAGGTTCTTCTTGGCATCAATCAGTTTTTCAATCAGGGCAACAACTCTTTGGGCGTCCATAATAAGGTGATACTAACTTACTTGCAGGCAGTAATCGACCAATTTCATTCACGCAACTTCGGCCTTTGAAGAAGAATTTAATAATTGGGTGCGATTAAAAGTGGGTGGCGTAGACAACATTTGATTGATTTCAAATTTTTGTTTAAGGTGTTCCAACATTTGAAAAACTCCTTATGAACCCTCTTCTTTACCGATTGAACTCTCCCTCTACCCGGGGATTCACCTTGATTGAACTCCTGGTGGTGATTGCAATTATAGCCATTCTGGCCGGAATGCTCCTGCCAGCGCTTTCCAAAGCAAAATCAAAGGCTCATGCTGTCTCCTGTGTCAATAATCTACGCCAACTACAATACGGTTGGACCATGTACGCGGATGACAATGAGGATCTGCTGACTGCTCCAGGAAATAATCGTGCTGAAGAATACGCATGGGTCGGTGGATGGCTCGATTTTAACGGCTCCAATAGAGATAATTACGACAAAGCTCAACTGGTCGATCCCAGATACGCCAAATTCGCTCCATACCTCTCCAATGCAGATGTTTACAAATGTCCAGCTGATCTCAGCACGGTGCGTGTGCGTGGAGAGGTAATAGAGAGGGTCCGTAGCATGGGAATGAGCCAGGCGCTGGGTGGGTCTCCCTGGGGAGGCTCTGGCCCCAGCCCCAAAACCGGTGTGTGGTTGCCTGCTCCACCCTACAAAACTTACCGGAAAAAGTCGGACATTGGGATTCCCGCTCCTTCCATGATGTGGGTGCTGATGGATGAACATCCAGATAGTATCAACGCCGGCGGTTTTGCGAATCAAATGGTTGAACCCACCAACTTAAGGTCTGCAAAAATTATTGATTTTCCTGCCAGTTATCACAATGGCGCAGCAGGAATTTCTTTTGCTGATGGCCATGCTGAAATAAAGAAATGGCTGGACCCTCGCACCAAACCACCAGCGACTTACGACGGCAACCTGCAATTAAACGTGCCTTCGGCCAATAATGTAGATGTTCTTTGGCTGGCTCAACGCACTTCCGCCAGAGTGAACTAAGCTCAGACATCCAGGCAAATGCAATGAACCGGCTCTATGATTCACCGGTTCATTTTTTATACACAGCCCGAAAGGGTGAAAAATTATGAGTTTTTGGGAGGGAATTACTTTATCAATCGGAGCTTTATCGCTCTTCATCTGGTGCTATCTGGCTCTGGCCAGAGG
>JAUIHU010000595.1 GCA_030432175.1 Verrucomicrobiia bacterium
GTGATGAGCCCGGTCGGCGTGCACAACAATTACCCCATGTGGCGAATGCAACGTGAATACGCCGGTGGAATGATGACTGACTGGGGAGCCCACCATTTTGATATCGCCCAATGGGGATTAGGCATGGACCACTCAGGTCCTGTAGAAATTCATCCACCTTCCGGTTCTGCCCGAGAATTTCTAATCTATGGCTATGCCAACGGTGTCGAAATGATTCACACACCGGATGAAACCAACGGCGTGACCTTCTACGGAACGGATGGCTGGATCTTTGTCAATCGCGGCGGCTTCAAAGCTTCCTCAGAGGAAATCAGCAAAGAACCTTTAGGTGAAAATGACATCCGGCTTTATCACAGTCGAGACCATCAGCGCGATTTTCTGGAATGCGTTCAAACCAGAAAGAAACCGATCTGCGATGTGGAAATCGGAACGCGCTCAGTAACGGTGTGTCACTTGGGCAATCTAGCCTACTGGAATCAACGCTCGCTGAAATGGAACCCGGATACAGAGCGATTTGTGAATGATCCGGAAGCCAACATGTACTGGCTGGATATCAATCGCAGAGGAGAATGGCAAATCACATGAAATCAAACATATCTTAGGCAAAAAAAAATCCACCTCAGTTCATGGGTGGATTTTTTTTGAGTGTTAATCAATGCGCTTGTGGAAATCGCTAGCGTATAAAATTCTGACTCAACCAGCGAACCACCGTTTCAGTCATTGGTTGTGTCGCAGCTTCAGAAAAAACATGATCGGCTCCTTCGATTTCTATCAGCTTCTTGTTCGTTTTGGCTTTCGCATAAATATCTTTGGAGTCTTTCAAAGGAACCACATCGTCTACTGTCCCGTGAACCAATAGCCACGGAACGGAGATTTTGGCGCCCACATCAAGCAAGTCTCCGATTTGAGCCAAATCATTCATGTACTCTGAAGAAAGTGGGCATGTCGGTTCATCCCACATGAATCCTGCGTCAGGTTTGACATCCCCAAATTCCCTTTTCGCAAAATCCTTGGTGTAGACCATCCCGGCTAGGGAAACCAATGCTTCAATTCGAGGATCTTCACTAGCTACGCTAACCCCGACAGCTCCTCCCATACTGTGACCAACATAAGCAACTCGAAACCCATCCGCAGTCACCCGATCCAGGACAGATTTCAGGTCCTGAGATTCCTTGGAAATAGTTGCATCGGTAAACTTGCCTTCCGAATAACCATTTCCAGCAAAGGAAAATCTCAAAGAAGAAATACCGGCTGCTTCTAAAGCATCTGACAAGGCTTTTAGCAAGGGTCTGTCTTTGTTCCCGGTAACACCATGTCCCAGGATGACCACGTTCTTGCTATCGCCAGATCCGGGCTGGAATTCGTAATCAAGCAGTTCCTGATTGGAATTTCTGATTTCGCCAAAATTCATACTTACTTTTAATACCTGGTTTCATCAAATTAAAGCAAATCTGATTCTGTCAATCATCGTCACTTCCTGAAGGCAGCAACCAAGACTTGGAAAGTATCAACATAAAAAAAAAGAACCCCGAAGGGCTCTTTGATAAAAGATTCTAAATTTACTACTAATAATAAATTTACTCTGTAGAGCTATCACCGCTGCTAGAACTTTCTTCCGCAGATCTCGGAGACAGACTTGGCTGCACAACGGGAACCGTTACAGGGCGTGTAGACTGTATCACTGATTTATCGGAGGTAACAGCATCCGGATTAGAATTATCATCAGCGGAAACTTCTTCACCATCTTTATCCTCAGGAATGGTCTTGGGTCTTGCGCGAACAGGACGGGCCGTTCCATCTTGCGCTCCAGCGCCGCTGGCGTCACCTGCGTTCCCTGACATTTCATTAACTTGTTCGTTAATAGAATTGGAAATTTCAGGTAACAAATCGGAAACCGTTTGTGTCTGTGGATCAAAAACCTGATTTTGACCTACTGAAAAGCTGGTTACTTCTCCACCAGGACCAACCAGGTTCATTTCACCTCGGCCCCGCAAAATAACCAACTTACCATTAGCTGAAATATCGAAGTCAGTACCTCGAATTGCAGCCACCCCAACTGGAGTTTTGATGGAGTACTTGGATGCTGAAGCCAGTTTTTTGACTCGTCCCAGAATACGACCATTACGAAGGTCCAGCTCGGTACGAATCACTGTCTCTGCTTCAACATTCTGAAAAGTCAAAGCATCAAATGTTAAGGTTGTATCTTCAGTAACCCGTAAAACAGGACCGTTAGCTCCAAGGAACATATCCACATTCGTGAATGCTCCAGTGCGAATGGTGTCAGCTTCACGCAAAACCTTACCGGTTCTGAGGGCTTTCCATCCACTTTCTGAAGAAGTGGAATACTGGGCGGATGCTGTAGCGTCTTGTGCTGTTGGTTTGATGGCGCGAACAATAGCCGATCCATCTTTAGCAAACGCAGAACCAGCGCTCAATACCCCCAGAAGCGCTGCTACTAACGTCATCCTCTGAAAATTGGACGTTTTCGTTTGTTTCATAAATCCGTTTAATCTCAATGTTGAACCTACTCCAAAAGTTTCGTCTTTATCCTAGAATCTCCGTTCTCGTTGTCAATTCGATAATTACTTCTGGAGGAGAAATTATTTTTAATTAATTTACCTCTCGCATGTTACAAAATCAATCAAAATCGAGAAGATCTCAAACCACTTAAAAAATTTTACTCGATTCCCGCTTCTTTCTCCAATCCCAACTCACGTATTTTTTCAACCGTGATCCCGTGATATAAAAAGGCAACCTTGTTATACGCAAATTTGAGGTCCAGAGAACGCTCAAACCATTTCAAAGCTTCTACGTAGTTCTCGTTCTGGAAATGCCTCCAGCCTTCAAACCCAGTGACATAATAGCTGTTCGGATCCAATTCCAATGCCTGTTCAAAATAGCGATCTCCTTCCTTCTTCCGTTCCAACCAGTACAAACACATTCCGTAGCGCATTGGAAAATAGGCGTTGAAGGGATTTAATTTCATGCCCAATTCCAGCCATTCCATGGATTTAAGCGCGTATTCGTCCTGGTTTTCGAGGGTATTCTGGCTGAGAAACCACAGCGCATCTCCCAACGCATACACGGTCTCTGGATTCGTTGGCTGAAGCAAATAAGCGCTGCGCAGTGTTTCCAGGTATTCAACAGGCTGATCTCGCAAACCCTCAGCGCGTTTCAGAATTTTTGATTCTTTATATGAAAGCCACCCCTGCCCGCATAACAAAACACCAACCAGAGTAAGAATGATCGTGGACACAACCCTGAGCGGAATGTTGTACGAGATCCAAAACCGCTTCCCGATGAACCTGGAGTAACCCGCCAATATCCCTAACAATCCG
>JAUIHU010000596.1 GCA_030432175.1 Verrucomicrobiia bacterium
AAAAATCCTCGCCACCCATATACTCGCGCCCTCCTGGACTCTGCGCCTTCTCTAAAAATTGAAACCGACCGCATGATCGACATACCCGGCGCTCCTCCCAGTCCCGGAAACTGGCCCGAAGGTTGCCGTTTCCATCCGAGGTGTCCGGTTGCGTTGAAGGAATGCGCGAACATCCCAATGAACCTGACCGAACATGCGCCGGGGCATCTTGGACGCTGTCCATATAACGGCCCTCAATAATGTAACGGCGAAAATTACACCGCCAGGTGGCTCAGCAATCCAGGGCTATCGCCCTTTGCTACACAGGGGTCGCCCAGAGGGCTAAGAAGTCAGTTGATAGTTATTCATTTACGAAGCATTTCGTCCTTCACCCTTCTTCCTCTTCCTCTCCCACAGGCTTGATCCAATTCAATAAACGGTTATTATTAATTTCGAGCCAGCTATATGATTTATCACGATACGATATTAAATAAATTTATGAAAGCCTTGCTGTCTTATTCAATGACAGCGGCGTTGATGCTCTTGTGTTCCAGTCTTGGATTGTCCGCGCAGGATTCTGAGCCTGATAGCACAGATGTGATGAAGAGCGGTCGTCAGATTTACCTCGACCAATGCGTCCAATGCCACGGGACTGACGGTCAGGGAGTCGAGGATGAATACGATGAACCATTAGTTGGCGATTGGTCATTGGAAAAACTGGCAAGAGTCATCCACAAAACGATGCCGGAGGACGAACCGGAGCTGTGTGAAGACGAGAACGCCAAACGTGTGGCTGTCTACATTTATCACGCTTTTTATTCAGAAGACGCTCAACAAAAAAGAAGCCCGGCGCGAGTCGAATTATCCCACCTCACCGCGCCCCAATACAAAAACACGATCGCTGATTTATTCGCAGCTTTTCGTCCTCAGCAACCCATTGATGCCCGTGAAGGACTAAGAGCCCGTTACTACAACGATCGACGATTTCGAAATGATAAGAAAGTCGATGAACGTGTGGAATCTCATATTGATTACGATTTTGGATCTGAATCACCCAATGCCGAAACCATGGAGTCGGAAGCTTTTGCCATACGCTGGGAAGGGTCCATCCGTATTCCGGAAACAGGCCTGTATGAATTTCAGGTAAAAACTCAGAACGGCTTCAGGCTCTGGGTGAATGACCGTGATCAAGCTTTGATTGACGAATGGGTCAGTTCTGGAGAAGAACCACGCACGCATAAAAAGTCCATCTACCTGCTGGGCGGTCGCGTCTACCCGATCCGTCTTCATTATTTCAAGTTCAAGGAAAAGGCAGCGTCCATTTCACTCGGCTGGACAGCTCCTGCACGTCCTTACGAGATTATCCCGGGCAAGTATTTCCACCCGGATCAAGTCGAGCCCCTTTGCATTGTCAGCTCCCCTTTCCCTCCCGATGATGGCAGTGTGGGTTACGCCCGCGGAGTCGCTTTTTCCAAATCCTGGGATCGAGCCACAACGGACGCTGCAATTGAAGTGACGGAATTTCTGGTTCAAAATCTGAATCGGTATTCAGGCGTTGGAAATGATGACGAGAATCGAAAAGACAAACTGATTTCTTTCGCTGAAAAATGGGTCAGCCTGGCATTTAGACGTCCATTGAACAATGAGCAGAAAAAGTTCTTTGTTCGACAATGGTTTGAAAACTCAGAGGATGAGGAAACCGCCATACGTCGAATCGCCCTGCTGGCGCTGAAATCACCGCGATTTCTTTACTTGGACTGGACTCCTGAAGTCGTGGACGACTTTGATGTGGCGTCCCGGTTGTCCTATGGCTTCTGGGATTCCATGCCGGACCAGGAACTGATCCAACAAGCAAAAGAGAACCATCTCACAGAGCGATGCGACATTGAAGCGCAGGCAAAGCGGATGCTTGCTGATCCCCGCTCCAAATATAAACTTCGGGAATTTTTCCATCATTATCTCCGCCTGGAAGAAGCGGAAGACCTGACGAAAGATCCGGACGCCTACCCGGATTTCAACGAGCGCATTGTTGCAGATTTTAAAGATTCCCTGGAATTATTCCTTGAAGAACTGGTCTGGCAGGGAAGCTCAGATTTTCGCGAATTGTTACTGGCTGATTATCTTTACCTCAATCCTCGCCTGGCAAAATTCATGGGGCTTGAATGGGGAGCGGAAGCGCCCAAATCACCGGAAGAATTCAAAAAGTTTACCTTTGAAAAAGACACACGCGCCGGAGCAATTACCCACCCGTATCTCTTGTCGGCATTTTCCTATTACAAATCGACCTCCCCGATTCATCGAGGTGTTTTTCTGACACGTCACGTTTTAGGACGAGCCCTCAAGCCACCGCCAATGGCTATTGAGTTCATGGATGGACGGTTTGATCCATCTCTCACGATGCGAGAGAAAGTCGCGGAGTTAACGAGTCCCGACAACTGCATGTCCTGTCACTCTATTATCAACCCATTGGGTTTCAGTCTGGAAATGTACGATGCCGTCGGCAGATACCGTGAACAAGACAACGGCAAACCAGTGAATGCGGAAAGTCTTTATCAAACCTTGAACGGTGAAGAAGTAAAGATCACTGGACCACGAGACGTTGCCGTCTACGCTACAAAAAGCGAGGCAGCCAGGGAAGGCTTCATCGAACAACTCTTTCATCACATGATAAAGCAACCGGTCAACGCCTACGGTCGAGACCTGATGGGTAAGCTGAAAAAGTCATTCGACGGCACAGACTACCACATTCGAAAGCTGATGGTGGAAATTATGCTGCGCACCGCTCCCAAAGAGATTTCAAAAGAAGAACCTGCTCAAGTCACCAAGAACTGAATCGATTGATTATGAATACCAGTACACGCCGATCCTTTCTTAAAAAAGTTGGAGCTACTACTGCTGCTCTACCCTTCATCACCGGATTGCCTAGTGTTTACGGAACCACTAAATCTCCGTGCAATAACGCCACTAAGAAGAAGCGTCTGGTGATCATGTTTTCACCGAACGGGATTGTTCCAAATACCTTCTGGCCTGACAAAACCGGATCCAATTTTGAGCTGAAAGAAATCCTGAAACCACTCCAGCCGTGGCAAGATAAAATGCTGGCTCTTAAGGGAGTAGCCAACAAAGTACGAGGTGACGGTGACAGTCACATGCGAGGCATGAGCTGCCTGCTGACCGGTATCGAACTTTTCCCGGGAAACATTCAGGGTGGATCTCACACGCCTGCAGGCTGGCCAAGCGGGATTTCTATCGATCAGGAAATCAAAAACTTTCTTCAGAAAAACGAAGCCACCCGCACGCGCTTCGGATCGCTCGAAGTCGGCGTCGCTGTTCCTGATCGCGCCGATCCCTGGACC
>JAUIHU010000597.1 GCA_030432175.1 Verrucomicrobiia bacterium
CGTCATGAAATTCCCGGTCTGTCCATTCGCCATTCTCCACTAGTTCACGTCGCATGGAACGAATTTGCAAGCCGCCTAACATATACGCTGCCTGATACAAAGGTTCATATCCACCGCTGACTGATCGTCGCACTTCCGCTTCGGCTGCGCGACGTTCGTGACCGACTCGTTCCACCAGGAAATCCACAGCTTCTTCTGCGGTCATTTTGTTCAGGTGGTAACTGAGTGAGAAAATGATCCTCGCACAACGGTGGCTCCGCCAGAATAACATCCCGACTTCATCTTTGGGGCTGAGCTGAAAATCCAGATCCCATAAAAGCATTTCCCAGTACAAAGCCCAGCCTTCAACCAGAAAAGGCGTGCGGAAATAGCGACGATGAGTGTTATAACGATCGGCCATGAACAACTGCATGTGATGACCCGGGATCAGTTCGTGATGCACCGTGGCACGTGAAAAGTGAATGTTATTTCCACGTAAGCTCATTTGCTTTGCTTCGTGGTCCATGGTGTCCGTGGGAAACGAAACCGAAATGACTTCTCCACCTGTAAAGTATGGGCTGACGCGCTGGCGTTCAGGAGTCATCATGATCATTCGCCAGGTTTCTTTGGCCAGTGGTGGAATGGTCAACAGGTTTCTGGCTTCAAGAAATTGAATGGCTTCCTGAGCCAAATCCCGAATCAGTTTGGGCTGCTCTCCTGGAGCTACATGCAGGTTCTTCACATACTCCAGAGTCCCCTTCCAGTCCCCATCAAATCCCAATTCTTTGGAGACTCGATTCATTTCTTTTTCACACCAGGCAAATTCTTTTTCCGCAATTTCTATCAGCTCTTCCGGTGTGTAAGGAATAAACTCCGCTTTGAGTGAATCGATCAATGCGTCGCGTCCAATCGGATCTCCAATGATTTTGTCCGGATCTCCATCCGGAATGGCTTTGTCTCGCAATGCCTTTTCGTATTCCTCCAGAGCTTGGATCAATCCAGCCAGGGGTTCCTGTGTCCACCAACTCATCAGTGGATCATACCCTTTGTAAAATCGACGCCATTCATTCAGATCCCCGACCAACTGACGTGTCCATCTGGCAGCGCGATTTGCGACTTCAGGTGTGATTTTACTGAGTTCGGTGGCTGCTTCATCCTTGGACTTCAAGCTGGTTCTGGTTGCATCAACCTCGCTAATTGTTTGATGAAACAAATCCGCCACTTGACTTGGAATCAATGGATCTACATTGCGTCGCGCTATTAAAGCTGGTTCCAGTGAATCTAGAAAAGGCAACCAGGGTGCTGTAGCTCTCAGGCGGGACCGCTTGAGTTCCAGCATGCGTTGATCAAAGTTCAGTTGGTTGCGGAAAAGGAGCCAATCCACTTGTTCCGAATGAGGTAAGGACTCGAAATCAACGTCGCCCAATTCCAAAAGCGTATCGGAAAGAAATCGGCTGAGGCGATCCAGGTCATTTGTTGAATAATCCAGATCATAAAATCGCTCGAGTGATCCTTTGTCCGCCAGGAATGTTTCGATGCGTTGAGGCATCGTCTGTGCAGAACCATTGGACGGAGTCAAGAATGTGCAAAAGCAAATTGCCACAGCTCCGAATAAGTTTTGAATCGGAAGCTTCCAGCGCTGAGGATGAATCGATTTGTTCATTGAGAATGAGTTTTGGTACCTGATTTCAAATTGACCATTTTGACGCTTCCAAAACTAACCTGTTTGAATCCCTGTTGTCAAAAAGGTGAGCGGTCTTTGGAAGCTTAATTCTTTGGCCCGGCAGGCTTACCCAAACCGTTCGGGCGCCAGCAAGTCGAGTTCCCAGAGTGGGAGTGGTTGTCTGGAAAGTATCTGCCCGACAAGTTGGCCGGTGACGGGGCCGAGGCTCAATCCCATCATGGCGTGTCCTGTAGCAAGAATCAGATTGGACCAGGCCTGAGTCCGACCGAGATAGGGTAACCCGTCTGGAGTGCAGGGGCGAAAACCCGTCCAGACCGGCAGGCTCTTGAATTGGTTGTGCTGATACTGTGGGTAGTACTTGGGAAGCGACTTTAATATGCCATCCACTCGGCGAGAATGAATGGTTGGATCCAACCCGGCGATTTCCATGGTTCCTCCAACTCGAAGCGCGGATCCCATGGGCGTGACCGCGACTCGCGCTTCCATCAGTAATGAACAGATTTCAGGTCGAGGGAAAACCGGGTCAATCGTGACACTGTACCCTTTCCCAGCTTGCATCGGGGCTCGGATTCCTAACTTGCGGGAGGATTGTGGACTCCAGGATCCGCCAGCTAAAACAAACTGATCCGCCTCAATCAAATCACCTTTTTGCGTCCGAATGCCCTGGATGGAATCCGTTTGGGTCACCCAATCAGCCAACTCGGTTTCCCAGAGAAATTTCACTCCCTGTTTCATCAAGCCTTTTGTCAGCTGACTCATGAACTGGTTGGGAGAGAGATGGCAATCCTTCGGATAGAAAACAGCTCCCAGGGCATTAATTTCTGCTCCGGTTTCCAGCTCTGCGATCTGTGAAGGTGTAAGAACTTCAGCTGGGATTCCGAGTTCATTCGCTCGCTTTGCTGTATGCGCCTCTTCTTGCAATCCGGATTCTGTCTGGAAAAGCGCAAGGAGTCCTTTACGCTGCAGCTCGAAATCCAAACCTTCACTTTCATCGAACCACTCAAATAATCGGCGACTTTCCAGACTAAGATCCCGCAGTAATGGACCGGCTCGATTGACTTGTTCTTGATTACAGGAACGCATAAACCTCCAACCCCAGCGGGCGAGATCCATACTCAATCGAGGTTTGATATAGAACGGGCTTTCTGGGTTCCACAGCATTTTCAATCCCATCGACACCATACCGGGAGCCGCCAAAGGAGTGAAGTGACTCGGCACCACCATGCCCGCATTTCCAAGTGAGCAGGAATCATGCGTTGGCCCGCCTCGTTCAATGATGGTGACATTAAGTCCAGCTTTGGCAGCAAACCAGGCTGAGCACAAGCCAATGACACCGCCACCAATGATCAGAACTTTTTCTTTAGAATCAGACATTTAGTTAGAGCTGAAGACTGCCGTATAATCTATTGAGGAATACCCCAGAGGAACGGATCTCGCTGGTCGAGGATTAATGTTGATTCAGCTGTCAGATACGCAGAACCAGTGACCGTGGGCAGGAAGGATCCGGGGCGGTCCGGGTCTGGCTGTCCGACCGCTTCAAAGATACTGCCAGTGACACTCTCCTGTCTCCAGATCTCACCGGGTTTTATTAGACCTTCATCCAGCAGACAGGCTAGTTTAGCGCTCGTGCCAGTGCCACAGGGGGATCTGTCATAAGCTTTACCTGGGCA
>JAUIHU010000598.1 GCA_030432175.1 Verrucomicrobiia bacterium
CCACCAATCACGACATTCGAGAGCCAGGCGTTTTGCGGTTTGGGAATAATGCCGTTCACGCGTCCTGCCTGATCCAATACCTGGACCCCCATTCGGGTGGCAACATACAACCAGCCCTGATCATCTACGGCCATACCATCAGCTCCACTGTCATTGGCGTCGTCCGGTACATGCAGGTGATAATACTTCTGCTTGTGAGCCAGGTTTCCATCGGGCTGGATTTGCCAGGAATAGATAAAATGTCCACGGGTGTCGCTGACGTACAGAAGTGTCTGGTCCGGACTGGTGATAATTCCGTTTGGAAATGTTATGCCTTCATCGACGACGCTGGCGTTCAGGTTGACGTCCACATGCCAGACTTTCTTGTTGGCCGGATCTGTGAAGTATCCTCCATACGGCAACACGACGAGGTCATTGGACTCCTTTCCTTCCACCACGGGAAAAGAACTCCCGTCCGGATTAAAACCGACGATCTGTTTCTTCCCGTTCAAGCAAGCGTATAAGGTTCCGTCCTCCCCAAACATCAACCCGTTCACCCCAGGAGCGTTGTCGCTGAATACAGAAACGGAACCATCCAGTCCGATCTTGTGAATCTTGTTATTGGGAATGTCCGAGAAAAAGACTTCCCCTTTGGCGTTCACTGCTGGGCCTTCTGTGAACCGGTGTCCTTCGGAAACGAGTTCCCATTCCGAATCCGGATCCAGGATCTGCGTCATGACCGGTTGTTTGGATTTTGTCTTACCGGCGACAATCGGCTGATCAGCGTCCCGCCAAAGCCAGCGCATGGCTTCAGGTAAAATCGCTCCACCATGACGACTGTTATGTCCGCCATCTCCCCAGACAGTTGTATGATCGTAACCGGCAAACTCCAGAGCGGTTGCCATGCCCTGATTGGCCACCCACCAGTCTCCGGCGTAGATGTTCAGATCGTTGGATCCGTCCTGTAGAAAGATCCGTAGAGGCTTGGGTTCCACTTTACGGATGAGGGTCGGGTAATCATTTCCACCACGCAGTCCAACGTAAGTGCCGATGGCACTGAACACACGACGGAAAGCGTCCGGACGTTCCCAGGCGGCCGTGAATGCACAGATCGCGCCGGAACTGGCTCCACCAATGGCCCGCTGGTTGGGATCATCCGTCAGATTATAGGTCTTGCCCACTTCCGGAAGGATTTCCTCCAAGAGAAAACGCGCATAAGCATCGCCGAGTCCGTCGTATTCAAAACTGCGGTTAAATCTCGGACGCGCTTCTTCATTCGGAGCTGGAACGACGCCTGGATTGATGAAAATCCCAATTGTTACCGGCATCGCGCCTTCATGAATCAGGTTGTCGAACACGGTAGGCACACGCCAGGATCCGTTTTCCCGAACATACCCGCCGCCATCCTGAAACACCATGACGCTGGCCGGTGTGGAGGAACAATACTGGGCAGGCACATAAACCCAGTAGTCCCGGACGGTTCCCGGAAAAATCTCGCTCTGATCCCACACATGCTGAGTCACCGTTCCTTTGGGGACGCCGGGTTTCTCCATGGAATCAGGTCCGAGTTGGTAGTCATCGGCAGCGTATGTGAAAGCCGGACCGGTCCCGGTTGTCAGTCCTGCGAGCAGCGCTAACTTGAAAAGCGTTTTCATGATGGATTGGTTTGTCTTGGAATGATTCAGGGATTTTTCAGATTTTTTCAGATTGTGACCAGATTTTATTTTCTCAGGAGGTGACCAGTGCTTGACGGATCTCCAAATTATCAGTGAGGTTCTTGCTGTTGAAATCAACTGATTCCAGTCCCAATCCAGCGCAGAATCCAAACCATCGACGTCCGCGCCACAAAAGACCACAGGATCCTCAAAAGCCGAAAAACAAGTTCCGCTTTTCGGACGCAATCCTGGAGAAGCGCCTGGCGTCGGTGCCCAGGATCGTTTACCCGGAAGCTTTGCCGGTGTCTCAACGGAAGGACGAGATCATTGAGGCGATCGGGAATCACCAGGTCATCATTCTGGCCGGGGAAACCGGATCAGGGAAAACAACTCAATTGCCTAAAATCTGCCTGGAAGCCGGACGCGGTATCGCCGGCCGCATCGGTTGCACTCAACCCCGAAGAGTGGCGGCTTTATCGATCGCCAAAAGAATCGCCGAGGAACTGGGGGTCGAATACGGACGCGAGGTTGGATCCAAGATTCGGTTTCAGGACAAGACACGCCCCGAGTCTTTGATCAAGATGATGACGGACGGGATGCTGCTGGCAGAGGTCCAGGGCGATCCGGAGTTGAGCGAGTACGACACCATTCTTGTAGACGAAGCCCACGAACGTTCGCTGAACATTGATTTCCTCCTGGGACATTTGAAACAACTCCTCCCACGGCGGCCGGATCTCAAAGTCGTGATCACATCAGCCACCATCGACACCGCCAGTTTTTCGGAAGCTTTTGGAGGCGCTCCAATTCTGGAAATCTCCGGCCGCGTCTATCCGGTGGAAATTGAATACCTGCCGATCAACCATGACATTGAAGAATCCGGCGAGATTTCTTACGTGGATGCGGCCGTCGATGCTGTGGAAGTGGTTCTGGAGGAATCCGGTGGAGCGCGGGGGGATATTCTGATCTTCATGCCGGGTGAAGGGGATATTCGCGAGACCCGAGACCTGTTGGAAGGGCGTCGTTTGCCCAATGTGGAAATCGTTCCGTTGTTCGGACGCCTTTCCTCCGCCGACCAGGAGCGCGTCTTTTCAGAATCCCGCCAGCGTAAAATCGTCATCGCAACGAACATTGCGGAAACATCCCTGACCATTCCCGGGATCCGGTACGTGATCGATACCGGCCTGGCGCGGATGAGTCGTTATTCGCCAAGAACGCGAACACAGCGCCTGCCGATCGAGCCGGTGTCCCAGAGTAGCGCGAATCAGCGGGCCGGGCGCTCTGGCCGTATGGAGAACGGGGTGTGCATTCGGCTGTACTCGGAAGAGGAATACGAGGCGCGTCCGAAGTTCACTCAGCCAGAGATTCAACGCTGCAACCTGGCGGAGGTGATCCTGCGGATGAAGGCGTTTCACATTGGTGAAATCGAAACCTTCCCGTTTATCAATCCACCGCAGCCCAAAGCGATCCAGGCCGGATACCAGCTGTTGCAGGAACTGGGGGCTCTGGACGACGACCGCGAGCTGACTCCGGTTGGACACAAACTGGCGCGCATCCCGATTGACCCGACGATCGGTCGAATGGCGTTGCAGGCTATTGATGAAAATGCTCTGAACGAAGTGGCGGTTATTGCGGCTGGGCTGAGTGTGCAGGATCCGAGGGAGCGTCCGATGGACAAACAGAAGGAAGCGGACTCCGCCC
>JAUIHU010000599.1 GCA_030432175.1 Verrucomicrobiia bacterium
TATGCGATGGTATCACCAAGGACTCCGTCCACATAGAACCGGGCTTCTACTCCGTTTTAATGCACCATTGCAATATGGTGCCAACCGCCGTCATCCGGAACAGTAGCTTCTGAGAAGAAGTCCAGGATCCCGTAGGTAGTCGCTCCAACTTTGCGTTCTGTGGTCACCCAGAATGAGTAACCGCCAGGTAAACCGTAAGAAGCAATGATGATTTTGGCTGGTTCTGTGAATGTGTCAAATTTGACGTAAGCCTGCAGTGTGAAATCCGAATCATCGAAGTTCAACACGCCTTCAGTATCTGCATAATAAGCAGTAGCGGAACCATCCAATGCGAGCGAGAAGTCGTTTTCAGCTCCCATTGGGTTGTCGTCCGATGTAGAAGGCAGATCACCAGGCGTAAATGGTGTGCCTCCAGACGGGACGAGTTCATCGTTTCCATCAAAGTACCAGGCTGCTTGAGGAATGACAGGTCCTACGGAGTAAAGTCCATATCCATAAATGCCTGAGTACCAGAGAATATGCGCGCCATCAGCTGTTGGAATCAATTCCACTGAACCCAGTGTGCCATGGAAATTGGCTGCTCCACCACCTTCGCCATCCGAATTCAATTCTGCTTCTTCGGTTACAGGGATGGCGTAAGTTGCCAATAATTCTCCATCATGATTGTGAAGAGCCAGGTATCCTGGACGGAATGGTTCCGCCGTTCCAACTGCAATGCTGTTCCAGCTGGGTGAGCTGTATGCAACCATGTAATCCAGATCGCCATTGGCGTCAGTATCACTCAGGAACCGACCATGATAGTTTTCTTCAGGGATGAACTCTTCAGGAATTTGAACTCCGGGGTAATCAGGATCTTTGAAAACATCAACTCCACCTTGGAATGGAGCAATGATAAAACGGTAGAAACGAGTGCCAAGACCGTTATCACTTCCTGGATAAGAAGAAACATAAATCCACATATCTTCAGGAAACTCAGGATTTCTTCCTGGCATTAAGCTGCTGGCGCCACCTGATGCATTGGCAAAACCATTAGGGACATAAGCAAATTCTGTGAAGGTTAATCCATCGGTTGTTTCCAGGTAATAATAACCCATGTTTGGCCGCCATGTTTTTCCACCAGCGACAATTGTAGTATCAGCTCCAGAGCCGCTGACTCGAATGTTTTCCCAACGCCATGCTTGCCAAAGATCTGATCCATCATTTTCTTTGGTGAATGCAACTGTCGGCGCTTCGAACCCATCAGCTCCGTCTGGGGCGTAGCGAACGATTTTGTTTTTATAACCAACATACACAACACCGTCATCACTGACTCCGAAATTGAAGTAGTAATCAGTAACCGTACCACCTGCGTCAATAAACTCCTGGTCCAAAGGCACAGGGCTGAATCCAACTTCAAGAGCCACACCCATAGGAGCCCCTGTTGCCAGATCAATCCAGATCAAGGAGCGATCCGGGTACATTGCTGCCATATCACTGTCATGGTCCGGATTTGTTTCATTGATCCCGTTTTCACGAATCCCAAGCAGAGCTTTTGTTTCGTCGTACACTTTAAATCCACCATAGGTGTCCAAGACAGCTGTGCCATCAAATGTGTCATCCGCTCCGTTCAAAGTTTCACCTTTGAGGATAGGCAATGGTGAAGAATCGCCTGAAATCAAATGTTCCCATACAGGAGTGATTTGCAGACTTGGCTCAAATGGAGGAGCCGGTTCTTCGTCCTGGCCAAATGCCGACCAGCACAAGGCTACACCAAGAGCAGCAATCAGTTTCGTTTTGCTTTGCATATTGTGAGTTTTATCTCCTTCGTTTCAGTCTTTGATTTTACTTCAGGAATTGCTCTACACATCGGTATGAACCATTGATTTTGCCTAATGGGCTCCACTCGTAAGTATTCATATCCAATATGTACGTTCCAGATGGCAGGTTAGCGCCAACTCAAGGCTTTTGCATCTGAAAATTTATCTTGAATGAAATGAAATTGTTAAAAAAGTATCAAAAACAAGGCAATGTTGCGGTAAATAACTACAACCCAGTATTTACAGTTGATTTTTTGCCCCTTGAATCAAGTAGTCCCATTGCAGCGCCGGCCCTGGATCAACTTTGTTCTTCTGGATATGATAATGTCCCAAGATACCTTGAAATGAGTTTAATTGTTCGTCCGGGAGTTGATGGGGAACCAACTTGCCTGCTTTGTCTTTAGGATAATCCAAACGTATTTTCGGAAAAACTTTGTGGAGCGCTGCGGTCAATTTTATCAGGGCGTCATATTGTTCCTGCGTTAAGTCGTACTGTTTCAATTCCTTTCCCTGAATGGTTCCTGTAACCGGTTCAGGGCGAGCAGGTCTGGGTGTGAAATCGGGAGTCAGAATGCCCGAAGGCTGCAATGCTTCCGGGATTTGAATACGTGTGCCTCCATTGTCTTCACGGATATACCATTCATCCAGACGATTTGCTGATTTGCCATCGACGCTGTAGGCGCCAATATTTGCGATTTCGATTCCAATTGAACGGGTATTGGAAGTGGTGGCATGCCAGGCGCGTTCTTTCAAATCGAGGGTCTGATAGATCGTTCCGTCCAGATCAACCATGAAATGAACACTGAGGCAGCGCAAATCGTGCAGAACTTTAAAGCATTGCCGACTGGTTCCACAGGCGTCGAAGTGGAGAACAAATTGGTCCACTACATCCCGCAATGATTCCAAATCCCATCCGCCTCCACGAAATTTTTCAATCTGCTCGGGGCTCAGCGGACCTTTACGGAGTCCGTAACGGTTTGGTGAATCCAGGTATGAGTTTTCTTCTGCCGAGTTTTCCCAGTCCGATTTTTCAAATGGCGCAAATCTCCGCTCAACCCGGTACGCATCGTAGCCATTGGGGTCCATCCACAAGACAACTTTGGTCCCGGTATGAAAAAACTGACCCGCTGCAACAATCTCATCCCCCTGCCGCTGCAAAGCTGTTCCAGGCTGCGTTGTAAATGATTCTGACCCCGACTTCGAAGCACAGGAGTTGAGTATTAGCAAAACTACAGCCGAAATAATCCCTGTGAAAACATAGCTCAAAGGGCGCAAGCGATTTCTGGCAATCATTGGCAGAAATATATCTTTCATTTGGATTGGAATGGAACGGTCAATTTACTCTGCGGTAGGTTCCTGACTCCACCCAATCGAACTTCTGGGGGCATAGGCGATGGAGGTCTGGATTGAATGCGTGCAGGAACAACCGGCGCTGCTTTCCGGCGCCAGCACCAGCCCCTGTGTCGGAATAATTCCCAGCCAGCATCCCGTGCGAATCCCTTCAAATTGAATTCGTTTGTCGCTTTTCAGATCCCA
>JAUIHU010000600.1 GCA_030432175.1 Verrucomicrobiia bacterium
ACACCAGGTAACTGATCATCGGCCAGATCAACCCAATCTGATCTCGATTCACCGGGTTCATATACAAAGGCATCCCAGTCTACGGCTTTAGGATCTTTAACCTGAAATGTCTGAGCGCTCTCATCAAACTCAATCCAGCACTGGTTTAACGGGTTTTCAGGGTCAATGGACCCATCGCCGTCGTGATCTTTCAGTACGCGGGATCCACCCAGATCAATCAACTTCCTGTCTTCATAAGACGAACTGGCTGTTCCAACGACAAACGTAGAAGGAGGACCGGGAATGGAGCTGGTGACTTCAATCAATCCTTCAGCCAGCGCAGCGTTCAGAAAATCAACATATTGAGCATTGGTGATTTCCGCCTCACTCATGGCGAACTCGCTCATGTTGACCGTGCGTTCCGGTTTGTAATCATCCGCAATGGGCCCTTTTGCTTCATTATCACCCATCACAAAGGATCCAGCAGGAATGGTCACAAAGAGCACATCCGGTAGCATCTCAATCTGGTAGGATGGTTCCTGTGTATCTTCCTCCCGTAATCTGAAAAACGCCTGCCCGGATAAATCAGTTAGAGGCCAAGCTAGGCTTGAGGATTCCAATGTCACGGTTTCGACATCGGTAAACTCCTCAAAGTCAGTAGAGCTTTGAATGACATAAGACTGCCCAGCCGTTCCATTGATAATCAAATCCAGGGTTGTCCCTGCTTCGCCCGTTTGGATTGAGAGAGACGATTGCGCGAATGAAGAAACAATTGCGCAATGAGACAAAATAAAAAATGTGATGACGTTTTTCATAAGCCAGTCAACGTCATTCAGCCCACACAAAAAAGCTGAACAAGCGGTTCCTAGAGGGTGGAACGACTCAGAAAGCGAAATGGTTACAATTAATTCCTCATTATTCTACTCATCATACTGAATAATCGATTCTGAGCGGAGTTCACAAGGGAGCTTCATGAGATGTAATATTTTCTGTAAAATTAACATCCATCTGAGAGAAAAAATGAGGCTGAAGACAGCCTTTGAGGTGGAAGGGGACAGGAATGTCCCCGCTCCTTTACAGGGCGCAACTGCACATCGATATTTTCGACTCCTTTCTCCGTTTGATAACCAGTTTTCGAAATGCGCCCTTCTAAAAATTGCTCATTAGCAGATTCTTGAAAAAAACATTCAGATCATTATGATAGGAGCAGCAGAAAATTATTTTGTAACCTTCCGGATTATTTTTTCGTTACCCAAGTAAGAGGAAATGTAATGAGGCAAAATCCGGGAGAGACAGAAGAACTCCATGGATTTGCAATCAACATCCGACGAATCGCTAGCAAAGATGGCCCAAAAGGGGGATCTGGATGCGTTCGATGTGATTGTGGAAAGGTATCAGGAAACGCTTTGGCGATTTCTGTTCAAGTTCTGTCCGCATCAGTCCGAACTGTCAGACCTGGTGCAGGAAGCTCTCATCAAAGCTTTTCAGAATCTGCATCAATGGCGGGATTCGGGCAGCTTTAAGAGTTGGCTGATGAAAGTAGGATTGAACTGCGGTTATGATTATTGCCGAAAAAGAAATCGCGAACCAGTGCACCTGGCTGCAATCGAAAAACGATCAGAAGAGGATTCTGATCCTTTAGAAAATCTGGCCAGTCAGGTGGATCAGGATTCCGAACATCCGAATGCTCACCTGGTTGAATTGATACTTGATCATCTCAAGCCAGATGATCGTACGTTAGTGATTTTACATTATTATGAAAGATACACACTGCCGGAAGTTGCAAAAGCAATGAACTGGAGTTTAGCTAAAACAAAAGTAAAAAGTCATCGAACCCGAAAACGCTTAAAAGAAATCCTGCAAAGTTATGGAATCGAGAAATTCTGATTGGAATCAACCGGCATCCTTTTCTGAATTACTTGAACGCAGTCGAAAGGAAATCCCCTCGGCTCCAGATCTTTCCGCACAAATTCGGAAACGTCTGGAGGAGGCCACTCAAGTGGTCAAACTCGGCTGGAGAGAATTGTTGTTAGCATGGGCCGAGGTTCCTGTTCTTAAAGCAGGTTTCGCTGCTGCCCTGGCCCTGCTCACACTTTGCGCCTGTCTGGAATTATCAAGACCAGATCCCCAACCTCAACCACCAATGCCTACATTCCTGGTAGATCGCCTATTCTCTGAATGAAATTTAATCGTTCAACCTGGATCTTGACCGGGGTACTGGCTGGATTTTTCCTCGCTGGATTCCTTCTTGGGCTGACCGTGTACCGCCCCATCAAGGAAGTATTCCCAAAGCGGACGCCTGCTGAGGATCCAATGCCGGAAGATTTCGTCCGAAATTTTCAACAGCGGATGACTGAAAACCTGAATCTCACCGAAGATCAGCAACCGGCCGTTGAAGAAAAAATCGTAGAGATGACACGCCGTATTCGATCAGTGCAAAGAGAGTTCTTGCCACAAATTAATCAGGCTCTACTTGATACGATT
Organism: Verrucomicrobiia bacterium; assembly: GCA_030432175.1. Taxonomy (GTDB): domain Bacteria; phylum Verrucomicrobiota; class Verrucomicrobiia; order Limisphaerales; family JAUIHU01; genus JAUIHU01. The sequence goes on from JAUIHU010000600.1 coordinate 2,464, forward strand.
GACGAAATCCTCCCGCTTCTGGATGAAGAACAGCAAAAAATTCTTCAAGACCGGCGCAGAAACATTGCTCGCAGCCCTAGAGGCGGCGCTGGTTTCACCCAACCTCCCCCACCCGGAACATTTGGTCCCGGTAGACCAGGATCAGGAGGTCGTCCACCATGGGGTGATGGACCACCTCCCTGGGGCGATGGACCTCCACCGTGGAATCGAAATAATCAGTGATTGTTTCTTCAGCCAAATTGGACTTTTCCATCCGTTAGTGGTTGAAGAAGGCGCCCCAAACAATAATCTACTTCCAGCTTCTTTGCGTCTTCGCGTCTTTGCGTGAGAAACAAACATATGGTCCAATTTCCAACGCGCTCTCCACATCATTTGCGCTTCATTCGATGGCTCTACTCGCCGAGCTGGGGCTCAGCGTTCCCAGCCTGGCTCTCTGGCGTTCCAAGGCCGATGGCTGCCATTCCTGTCAGTTTCCGGAGTAGGAAACCGTTTCCAGGTTCAACTTTATGTCCTTCACATTATCGATGAATATCTGAAGTCCCCGGTCCGGATCATCCAGCAATGCCCAACCAGGGATCACCAGTTTCCAGTGTGTATTCCAGATGGATCGCCCCATCAACCGTGTGTTGGTATAAACCGATGACATCAAGCGTCCATTGTCAGGAAACGCATCCACCGATCCGACAGCGCGAAATGCCTGATGTTTTCGGATCCCGAACAGGGGCTCGGTCAACGAATCACTGGACTTGTAAAACGGATGCGTCGAGAATTCAGACGCGCCAATGTTGAACGGCAATGGAATCGTCAAATCTTCCACTTCCCAGGTGCGAATCACACTCGTGTCTCCCAACGG
>JAUIHU010000009.1 GCA_030432175.1 Verrucomicrobiia bacterium
CACATTTTGCGGTTAATGTTGTGTTGGACAGCGGTCGGACATTATTCGCTCATTTTTTCAAAAGGGCACGCGCAAGGCGAGCCCCTACGGCCTTTCAAAAGGTCACGCACGAGGCGAGCCCCTACGGCCTTTCAAAAGGTCACGCACGAGGGCGGGCCCCTACGGCATTTCGAAAGGGCACGCGCAAGGCGAGCCCCTACGGCATTCATCCCTCTCCGCGCAAAAACTTCCACATGTCCCGCATCCCTTGTTCTCCAACTGCTGCGTCGAGGCCTTTGGGCATGAGGGAGGTTGTTTGGATTTCCAGGGTTTTGATTTGATCTCGCTGTATCTGAATGGTTTCTCCGCCAGGGAGTTTCAGGATGACAGTTGTGGTTCCGATTTCCTGGGCGACTCCGTTGATGATGGAGCCGTCTGTGGTTTCGATGAGGCAGGATTGGTAGCCGGGGTCAATGGCGCTGTCAGGGTCTGTCACTGCTGTGAGGAATTGGTTCCATGGTCGGGAGATGTAGTTGTCGAGAGCCGGGCCGACTGCTGCTCCCTTGCCTCGGAGTTGGTGACAGATGGCGCATTGGTTCTCAAAAATCTGGCGTCCGTTGGCGACGTCTCCGGGTCCGGGTGTCCAGGCGCTGGAGGGGTTGTCGCTGGCGCTGGTGGATGGCCAGATCAGCCTGGCGCGTTGAGCAAGTCGTTCCCAAGGGAGATTCTTAAAGTATTCCTGATCGTAAACGCTGATCTGATTGGCGGGTATGCGGTTGTTTTCAAATACGTAAATCCAGGCGCTGGTGTACTCCTGATCGCGCCTTGCTGTGGCGATGAGTCGTTGCTTCATTTGCGGTGAAAGCTGATTCCATCGAGGTGTGATGTTGAGTATGGCGGAGGGGCCGAGTAGTTGGAGGCTGATGTCCAACGCCGCTTCCTGGACCGCTTGAGGACGGTCCGAGGCAAGCCAGTCTGCGATCAGTAAATCGGGAACTTCGATCCATTTCAAACGCGCCATCGCTCCAATGAGCCTGACTGATCGTTCCACTTGCGCCGGATTCGTTTCCGGATCCAAAGACAAATCTCTCAGGACCTCGAACCAACGCTGTGTGGCGGATTTTTTATCCAGTACAGCAGCCAACGCCTTTCTGGAACCTATTCCCTCCGGAAGCTTCAGAATCGATTGCTGGATTGATTCGAGGTTCATCTGAGCGATTTCAGTTTGAATCCCGGATTTTTCCAACGCTGCATATAAATTTTCAGCGACCCGGTTCCAGTCTTCGGATGTCACTTTATTTTGCCGGACTCCGGTCTGTATCCAGTTAGACCATTGAATCGGCTGTGCAGTCGTTTTGATAGATCGGATCACTCCCTCCATCAACGCGTTCCATTGAGGTCCGGCAGCAGAGGTTAGCAGGGCTTCCTGCAATTCGGTTGATTCATGAGACAATACTCTTTCAGTTGCGAATCGCCACAGATCCGGATCCAATTTTGAGCCTTCTGTGTTTTCCGTTTGTTCTGCGACTGTCCCCAGAGTGAGGGCTGTTTGAAACAAAAGCGCTGAATCTTCCGCCGCCAGCAGTTGTTTCCAAAAATCGTTGTCGATGAAATCCTGCGCTTGATTTTTGATCAACGCTTCGGCTACCTGCAGCGTCTGGATCCTGACACGAGGATCTGCTTCATGCAGAATCATCTCCTTCAATTCTGAGGCATCGAACGCCTGCCAGTTTTGTAAAACCCATAGCAAGTGAACTCGGGTTTTGGGGTTGGTTGTTTTTTGAAATAAATCTTTCGCGGTTTGGATCCATTCCTCACCAGCTTCAACTTCATGCATCAGCTTCATCTGAGCATGATCGCGAATCCAGCCGTTGGGTGATTCCAGGGCTAGCAGCCATTCCTCGGAAGTCAGAGTGGTCAGATCGGCAATCTGCCTGCGCGGCATGGCCGGGTTCTTCGGCGTGACCCGATAGATGCGCCCCAATGTTTCTCCCTCGCGGAAAGTGGTCCACTGATCGACATCATCCGGGATGTACTCCGGATGTTCGATGTGTTGCCGGTACATGTCTGCAATATACAACGCGCCGTCCGGTCCGATTCGCAACTGGGTGGGACGAAACCACGGATCGCGTGATGCCAGGAATTCTTTTTCCTTTTCCTCCTCCACTTTGACAGGTCTAAACGAAGCGCCATCTGCTTCAAGATGAAACCGTCGCACCAGACTCTGGGCTGGTTCGCTGATGAAAATCGCATTCTGCATTTCAGCGCCAAACCAGTTATCCCGATATGGTGTTGGACTGTTAGCGGAAGTAACGTAGCCGGCTTCTCCCACGACATTAAATCGTTGCGGTTGCTGACTGACCGGAAACGCCATCGCCATTTCGGGACTGCGAGCCATGTAAACTCGCCGGGATGCGTAGTTCAATGGATTGCGTTCCGCGTATTGTCTTTCCAATCCATAATGCCAGAGCCAGATCGGGTTGCTGTTCCCAAACCAGTTTCCCCAATCATCCCGACGACGACCGAACTGAGTCTGTCCCTGGACCCAATCCAGTTCACCGGTCACCGGGTGCATTTTCAAGTCACGACCCTGCAGATTAAACACCGTCTCGCCTGTTTTATCCTGGATACTCCCACCGCTGTCTCCGTTGGCGATGTACAGCCATCCATCCAATCCCCATTCAAATCCATTGACGCGATGTTGCTGATTGCCTTCCCCAAAACCGGTCGCCCATTTTTCCACGACATCCGCCTTGCCATCACCATCCGTGTCTTCTGTCCAAAGAATATCCGGAGCCGCAGTGATCCAGGCGCCTTTCCCCCAGACTTTAATCCCACTGGGGAAATTCAATCCACTGAGGTACGTGGTGGAACGATCGAATTGTCCGTCACCATTGAGATCCTGAAGCTTCTTCACAACTCCACCTGACTTGCCCAGCCCGTCGGTTCCGTTCGGGTAATCCCGCATCTCAACCACCCAGAACGATCCATCTTCTCCCCAGTCAAAGGCAACAGGGTCCTGAATTAATGGTTCGCTGACCACGAGTTCGATCTGAAAGTCAGGATGAATCTCCATGGAAGCCAGTGATTCACTGGGTGTCAGCGCGGATTTCAGTTCACCGGCAAGCAAATCATAATATTTTCTTCGATCCACAAGGTCCGGCATTCCGGCTGTGTTCTCATTCTGAACCCAGAGCGTTTCTTTCCGAAACCAGGCGCCGTTGTTCGGCCAATCTCCGCCACGCGAAATCATCGGAATTGCATTCGATCCACTATCAGTCCGGAAGCCGGACATGGTTTCCCGGGTCCACCCCTGCGACCAGCCCAGCAACCACTCCGGCATGTACAAGTGAACGGAATATCGCTCCGAGTTGGAGTGAATCACATCGTCGTGTCCGTCCCCGTTCAAGTCCACCCAGCGCAATCCATCATCCCGTCCGTCTCCATCCACAACACAGGTTCCAACGGGCAGGGTCCAGTCCGAGGTTTGCCAGCTCTTTTCTTCGTCATTCCAAACCCACGCAGCGTTACGGTCCGGGTTGGCGATCAGCGCCTCACAAGATCCATCCCCGTCCACGTCCCGGAAGCGCATTCCCTGATCCACTCCCGCATCTGAAAACACCAGCCGTTCTTCCAAACCGTCCCATCCATTCCAAAGCTTCGGAGATTCCACCCATTGACTGGTTTCTGTCGACCAACGCCACGCGCTTTGCAACCATTCGCCACTGTCTGTTGTTCGGCTTTGTAGCATGACGACCGTGGAGACGCCGTTGAGTTTCAATACCGCCCAGCGAACTCCCGGATCCCAATCCAACGCCGATCGCGACACTGTGATCGGTTCATCTTTTTCATTGATCGGGTCCACCGTGACTTCCAACGCCGGGAATCCTTTTGGCTTTCCGGACAACTGAAGCGGAGTCACGGACTCGACCCAGCGCTGCTCTGCCGGATCCCACACCCGTGTTGTTTTCTCGCAGCTTGCGCCGAGTGTCACATCCAGATACCCGTCGCCATTCAGATCCAGCAACCGGGCGCCGCCATCCTCTCCGTCAAATCCACGCAGCGACTGACCTTTCAGCAAATTCTGATTCAATCGTTCCAGCGCTTCAGGAAATGTCAGAAACAACACGCGATTCCCAAACTTCTCCTGTGAGTAATCTATAAATTCAATCACCTGATCCGCGCGAATCCAACCGTGCGGATGAAACACCCAGGTCATCACTCCCTGCTTCAACACCGTCGCATCCAGGCAACGCTTCCAATCCCGAACCGTCTCCGGCTGATTCACCCCATGCAGATTCTGCGCTTCCCAGTCACTAGGAGCTGAGCACGGAAACTCCCAACCAATTCGATTGAACACGTAAGGGTAAGGATAATTCTCGATCGTTGTCGTAAAGGCAGGGAACGGCGCGTACTTCGTAAATCGGGGATCGCCATCCTCGTCCGTCAGCAAATCCTCAGGCAAATCCGGGTCCGCTGCAGTGAACAAATTCACCACCGAAGAATCAATTTCCAGAAATGCGCCGCGCTCTGTGACACGGGGAAAAATTTCAGAATAAAATCTCGGACTTGGGCTGTTGATTGAATCACAACAGGGCATTCGGTAAGCCACTGGCCCGGTATGAGGGATCCGATTCAACCGATCAATGGAACGGTACACATTTTTCAGAGCAGCGCTCAAATCGCCACCTGCCAGCAGCGGACAGGGATGGTGTTCCGTATGCACTTCAATCGACAATCCTTCTTCCAGCCAGGATTGAAAACGGGGTTCCGTTTCATTCAGCGCATTGCTGAAAACACTCACCGGCGCGCGACCGTCGATTTGCTTTAAGCGATCCAGAATCGGACGCAGGAAATCCTCATAGCGTTGGGAGTCCCGCATATCATCAATCGCCAGAATGACCACCGCCTCCACATCCGGATCGCCCACCCACTGCGGAGTGGTCAGTTTTGGGAAGGTGTGATCGACATAAAATGGATCCTGCGCGTCCAGATGGGTCAGACGGTTTCCATCCTCCGCCTGAGCAGTGGCAGCCAGTCCAAATACAAATGTCAGAGCCGCAGTGGTTATGTAGTTTTTCATATCCCGGTTACTTTCATTGCTGGTGTCTTCGATTCAATTCGGGAGGTCCCTTTGTTTGTCCAGCTTGCTCTAAAACACTGGCTCCACACGCCGAGCTGGGGCTCAGCGTTCCCGGGGCTCCATCCAACTTAATCACACACCCATTGCTGGTTATTAAAATCTTTGTCACGCCAAGAAGCGCTCCTCTATCAACTCCATTCGTTCTCAATCGGCTTCCCTTCCTTCGCCGACTGGTTGGCGATCAACGCTGTCACAGCATCCTCATAACCGACATCGACATTGCAAGGGGTCGCCGGATCCTGATTCAGCACGCAATCCAGAAACTCCACCAACTCCGAACGCGTGTCATCCGCCGTGGAATCGATCTCGTACGGTTTGCCCCGATGCGCCCACGGATCGTTCTTCATCTTAAGCGTCTTTCCCGAAGTCACCACCTCGGCATCCTGATCCACTCGCCCGTCCTGACTCCATCCTGGATCCAGCGGACCGTCTTCCTTATAGAACAAACCTTTTTGCTGAGTCAGCAGCAGCGTCCCTCGCGTTCCCATGATCAGTTCCGAAGCTCCTTCAAAGGCATTCGACTGAATCGAAGAATAAGTCACGCGCACCGTGTAAGTCGGGCTGCTCACCGCATCCGAATGTGGAGAACCCGGTTCCGAACCAGTGTCCGATCCATCGGCAGCGCTTTTTTCTGAATCCGAAACCGGCAGTTCATATTCGTAAACGCAGAACACATTATCGAACACCTCACGCCCGTCCCGCCAGTAATCGATCCCGGCGGAAGTCATCGCTCGTTTCGGTCCACGACTCAACGCCCAGTTGGCGACATCCATCTGATGACTGCCGAGTTCGGCCATCAACCCCTGTGAGTAATCCCAATACAATCGCCAGTTCAAATGCTTCTCAAGGCGTTCCCAATCCGGATGATCTCTGGGAACCGGAACCGGCCGTCGCCAGTTATTGTTGCGGTGCCATTGACTCTTGATCGCTGTGATGCGCCCGAGCATTCCGGTCTCCACCATCGCAATCGCCTGTCGGTAAATCGCGTTGCAGCGCCGCTGGAGCCCCACCTGAAAAATCGCATTTCGCCGCTTCACTTCCTCCCGCAACCGAACTGCTTGATCGATCGAATAACACATCGTCTTCTCGCAGAACACGGCGCAATCCGATGCCAGCGCCAGCATCGCCATTTCAAAATGCAAGTAAAGCGGCGTGGCGATTACCACCGCATCCGGACGCATCTCTTTCAGCATTTTCTCATAATCCAAGAATCCCTTCGCGCCGGCGCCTGCAAACTCCAATCCACGTTCCAGGTGAGGAGGGTAGATATCACAGACGGACACAATCCTTGCGGTGGAAATCGTCGTCAGCTTGCGGATCAAATCCGATCCACGCCCCCCACTGCCCACGACTGCAATCCGGACTTGTTCCCGATTTTCCTGCGCTGGCACATGCGATGATGGAATAGACAAAGCCGCAACCGAAGCAGCGCTGGACGCCAGAAACTGTCGACGACTCCATTGAGTAAGAAAGGGTTTAGGATTTGGCATAGGCTCCTGGTTAAAACTTCTTTTCATTCTAAATCTCTTCGCGTCTTTGCGTCTTCGCGTGAAACAAATCCACCCAACCCTCGGACCGATTCCCCCACCAGACCAATGGATCCGCTTCCAGACAGTCCACCTCATGCGTCAACCAGTCCCTGGCCCCGTCGAGGCCCATAGCCAGTAATGTAGTGGACAACACTTCCGCCTCAAGGGCAGACGTGGACGCAACCGCACAGTAAGTTGGCGAATTGTTTGAATTGATTGATGATTTGCCAGAGCGCACCAAGAGGTCTGGCATGGAAGGGAGAGTTCCAGAAAAGGAAAGTCCACTGAGTTGTCCATCCAGTGGAAGAGCCCAATGCTTCTCTTTCATTATACCTGATTCAACGGGTTCTGATTTTTCGGATGATAAATCTTCAAAGACCACCTGCCAGGGCTTGTCATTGGATCCATTGCCCCAACCCAGGAACGAACTCCCGCCTCCATTCAACAAGGCATCAGTCACTCCATAGACTCGCAGCGCTTCGTAAGCGCGGTCCAATGCGTACCCTTTCCCATAACCGCCCAGATCCACCGCTGCGACCGACATTTTCCACCACACCTGCCGTTGATCGGCGTCCAGTCCCAGCGCGTCCGGCAGTCTGGGAACTTCTTTAAGATTGGAATCCAATCGAAGCGCTCCGGCGGCTACCGGATCAAACACGCCCTGCGTCAGCACATACCAGCTCCAGCAATCTTCGAGGATCCGCATCAACTCAACATCCACCTGAATCGGAACCCCTACCGGAGTGTGATTCAAACGATAAATCTCACTCGCCGGATCAAACCACGACAACAACGATTCGATCCGGCACACTTCATCCAAAGCCGCTTCAGAAGCCGCCTCCAATGCCTCCACATCCACCCCCAGCGTTCGCGCCTCAAAAGCGCACGCCATGGCGGGACGGGATCGCACGGTCACGACTTTGGACGCTGGATCAGGCATAGCATCGGATTTCGTAAACGCGAGCGGTGTCGGATCCGTTGGTAGCCAGGACATGCAACTTCACGGACTCCGCATTGATTGCAGGAAAATCATGTCGCCGCACCCGCTGATGGTTTCCGGTTTCCTCGACCACAACATGCTCCTTGCCTTCGGCATCGGTGACAATGATCTTGTAATCCCGAATCGTTTCCGGCTGCGGAGCGCGGATCATGTGCTGGTTGTGCCCATTTGAAGAGGTCAAGGTCAACTCACGATGGAATCCGGTATCAAAAGTGATCTGGACGTGGCTGATGCGTTTCGGCTCTCTCCACCTGAGACGGATCCATGCGTCTGGTTTCATTGGGGAAATCCAGCGATGGTTCATTTCACCGTACATATCCCGAGTCATCCCGCTGATGATGTTGATCGGCTTGGCGGTTTGATAAAGCTCTGAAGATTCAAAGGCTTCCGCCTGACGGGCCAGATCTTTCGGATCCAAATTTTTCCGGTTCTTGATCGATTGATCGTCCTTTAACAAAGTTTGCTGCAAATCAAACAGAGCTTCTTTATTCTCATACAAACCTCTTGGACTTAACCCATGCTTCACACACATCGCAGCCGCTGTCCCCAGTCCCTGCCCCATGCCAGCGCAGGTCGCCATCACGCGCGTGGAAGTGAAAGCCACATGACTGCAGCTGGCGTTTCGTCCAGCCATCATCAGATTACTGATGTCTCTGCTGTAGAGCGAGCGCAGGGGAATGTTGTAAACGTCAGGCAATCGGGTCGAAACGAAAGGACGTTTTTCTGAATCATCAAATCCTCCCGGAGGATGTTCATCCAATCCCCAACCGCCAATAGAAACCGCATCCGTGAAATCGCCATTCAATCCCATCAGATCCTGTTGGGTTAAAATGTGATCCCCTTCAATCCGCCGGCTCTCCCGTTTTCCGGGAACCATACCGACCCAGTCCATACCCCAGTTTGCTGCGTCCGGGTACTTGCCACTGTTCTTGATATAATCCCAGACCCCGGTCACGATGGACAACAATTCGAACCGGATTCTTTCATTGTCGCGGATCGTGTCCGTGATCCCGCCCCATTCGATCCACCAGTATCCGTACTCCCAGGAACCGATCCCACGGAACCGCAGATTCTCCGGTCCAATCTTCCGTGCCCAGGATGGCGCTTTGTAAGGGATCGGCTTTCCGTAATCCCGTGACGTAAACAAAATACTGCTACCCAAAGTTTCCCGGCTGGGTTTCTCCCACGCCAGCGGTTCCTTGAATTCATCCCGCGACTCGTGTCCCCAACGAATTGACGCGCCGGCTTCCACAGCCAGACGGGCATCCCCGGTGCAGTCGGCATAAAGTTTTGCTTTGATGCGGTAGAGGTGCTCGGTCTTATCGCAGCGTGCCATGATTCGTTTGATTTCCCCATCCTCCACATCCGCCGCATACAACGCCGTGTCCAGCAGCAGTGTGATGTTCGGTTCACTGACGATTTTATCGTACAGCAACAAATCCCACATCTCCCAGGAACGGTGAGGGTTGTTGGCGGCATCATCCAGTCGCAACTCCTCGATAATTCCACCTTCACGCCAACCGGGACGTCCGCGATGACTATTAGCGCCGACAATGTGCATTTTGATTTCGCTGCTGGAGTTTCCGCCGAGACGGGAGCGATCCTGGATCAGAATCACCTTCGCTCCATTTCTTGCGGCAGCAATCGCGGCGCACACTCCGGAAGGACCACCACCCGCCACCAGCAGATCCGCCTCCAGATCGACCAGAGTCATGTGAGGTTCCCCTTCGAAGCGCCGGGCAGCGGCTTCGGGGTCCATGGGCGCCAGATCATTGAAAGCATCCCGGATCTCGTCCGGACTGCGTTGCGGCAGATCCGCGCTGGCATTGTCCTTGCCGATCACCATCAGTGAGTAGGCGCCGGCCGCGCCACCTCCGATGGACGATAGAAAATCACGCCGATTCAAAGCGTTGGTACTTTTTTTGGGCATGAGGTCATTTTGGAACAGATTAACGGGAAGTTCCATTCTTTTTGTAATGAAAGCCGGTCCTTATGAGACTGCTTGACATAAACCTGTGCGAATGGAATCACTCCTGCTATATCATCCATTATCCAGCATTTAATGCTGCGCCAACAAATCAGAATCAAAATGAAAATGACATATTCTCTCAAACGCTTAACCGCCCTCACTTTCATCGGACTTGCCACCAGTTCTGCCAGCATGAGCGCCATCCTGACCGTGGACAACAACCCGACTCATGATGCTGATTTCAGACAACTGCAACCCGCAATTGATGCTGCAACTGAAGGTGATATTCTTCATCTCATTGGATCAGCTGATGAGTATGAAACAGCAACACTGAACAAAAGACTCACCATATATGGTCCAGGGTATTTTCTGAGCGCCAATCCTGAAACTCAGGCGAGCCCGGTCAGCGCCAAGGTTAAAAGCAGTTTCAACGTTGACGCATCAGGATCCGGATCTCTGATATCCGGTGTTTCATTTACAACTACGGTGCGATTGATGAGCGCTTCCAACACGACATTTCAAAGATGCTTGTTTGGATCTACTGTCAACGTCGAGCCTGGGGCGGTGAATAATATTTTCATACAAAACTATTTTGAAAGAGGGATGGAAATCTTCAATGGCGCTTCCGACGTTCTCATTGCCAATAATATTTTTACATCCAGCAGCAACTCCCCTACAACCTGGATTGACATGAATACTTCTGGGGCCAATGCCACTATCAAGAATAATACTTTTGATAAAGGTAATCGGCTGTTTTTGAATGACTCAGTTTTCACCAACAACCTTTTGCTGAACTTTCAAGGATTAAATTCGGGATTAAACAACACGGTGAGTAGTGAAAATTTGACAGCTTCAGATTTATTAACCTTGTTCGGCGCTTTGGACGAATCGATTTTGACCGAATGGAATACCACGGGTTCCGTCGATGGAATTTATCAGATGGAAGGCGTGACGAATCCTTCACTTGACACTATTGGAGCGTTCAGTGGTGACACGCCTTATGTGCTTTCAGGTATTCCTGTTATTCCCAATATCTATGTTCTTGAAACACCTGCAACTGTGGATCGTCACAACGGGTTGAGGGTTCGTATTAAAGCGCGCACGAATCTTTGATTCCTGATCCGCTGACATATTTATGGGTTTTGTTTTGCAGAACAGACACCCAATTTGTTTCGCAATTTTCACAGGAAGAAAGGATTCCCAATATGAATTTTCAACGAGCCAAAAGCAGGCGATGGAGTTGGCGGGAGATTCTCCTGATTACCTCCCTGTTTGCCGCCCCCCCAATACTTACGGCGCAAATAACGACGGAAATAATCCAGGCAGAATACTTTTTCGATACTGATCCAGGATTTGGTTCCGGAACATCCATTCCAACCACTCCTGGCAGCTCCACATTGGACACTGAATTCACAGTGGATGTTAGTTCGTTACCCACTGGAGTTCACCGGCTATATGTCCGGGTTCAGGAACGTCGAACTGATGCCGGTGTGGTTTCCGAGAACTGGAGTCTGGTTCAATCCAGAACCTTTTATCTGGCTCCCGGAGATCCAGCGATCGCTAACTCAGTGGTTGAGGCAGAATACTTTTTCGATACTGATCCGGGATTCGGATCCGCGACTTCTCTCGGTCTTCCAGCAGACCTTGAGGAGTTCGACATCTCCCAAATCCTGGATATTTCTGAATTGGAACCAGGATTTCATACATTTAATCTGCGTGTGAAAGACGCATATGATTCTTGGAGTTTAACCACATCCCGCCCCATCATTGTGGCAAGCGGGAACTCAATCGACCCGGAGCCCATTCTGGCAGCAGAGTATTTCTTTGACACGGACCCCGGCGTTGGACAAGCAACTCCGATCAACGTCGAAACCAACACTGGTGAAGTAGAACTGGATCTTGTTCTGGATATTGGAGGATTAACTTCAGGGATCCATCATTTAGCTGTAAGAACACAGGACAGCGCAGGAAACTGGAGTTTGACTCATTACCAATCATTCTTAATCTCCACTGCTTCAGCGACAGGACCGGTGGATATTGTTGCTGCTGAGTACTTCTTTGATGAAGATCCGGGTTTTGAGCAAGGCGAACCGTGTCCATTCACACCGAGTGGAGGCATTGATGAAAACTTCATTGTCAGTCTCGTCGGATTGGAAAGTGGTGAACACACATTATACATTCGTGTTCAGGACTCCGCTGGAAACTGGAGTCTCACTCATACTCAAACATTCACTGCTGATTTACCGGCAAATGCGCCTGCCTTTGTTGTTCGCAATCTCACCGAAGCCAGCGCCACCATTGTGGAAATCACCGGCGAGCCGGTCACTTTTGGGATTCGCGGTGATGGTGACGGAGATCTAACCTATCAATGGACCCACAACGGAAATCCGGTTGCAGGCGCCACCAGTTCAGAAATCGCCTTCAGTCCCGATACAGTCACACTGGATGATGCCGGAACCTATATAGTAACCGTTTCCAATGCTTTCGGATCCGAAACCTCCGAACCGTTTACATTGACAGTGAAAGCGGCTCCAAGGTTTTTGCTTCAACCAGAGTCTTTGACTGTCATTCAGGGAGAAGCGGCTTCCTTTTCCAGTTCGGTTTACGGATCGGAGACGTTGAGTTATGTCTGGCTGAAAGATCAGGTTCCCCTGGACGGACAGGATGAGCCTGGACTCACTATTGATTCTGCTCAACCCTCGGATGCCGGAGAATATCAGTTGCTGGTTTCCAACGATGTCGGCTCTGCCGAGAGTGTTGTCGTATCGCTCACTGTTCTTATTCCACCGACAATCACTGACATATCAGGCGCCGTTCAGGTATATGAAACTCAAAGCTTCACTCTGCAGGCGACAGCCACAGGAACTGGTCCGTTAGCGGCACAATGGATCAAAGACGGGGCAGATTTAGCCGAAGCTACTTCTTTGACCTACACTGTGAACAATGCTTCTTTGACTGACAGTGGCGCATACACGTTGCGTGTCACCAATGACGCTGGAGAAAATGTGAGTGATCCGGTTCAAGTTCAGGTTTTATCGCTGCCGGATCTGGAAATTTCCGGGATCACCTGGCTGGGTGAAGCTGGCTTTCAGTTCGAGATCGAAGATGTTCTGGAGTCAGGCGCTTACGTTGTAGAGTTCAATGATCTGCACCCGGACTCGAGCTGGGAAGAAATGGCCGGGATTTCCATTTCAGTGGAATCAATCCCGGGAACAGATCGTTATCGGGTCATCTTCATTGATTCATCCAACGATACAATTATCAGTCGTTTTTATCGGGTTAGACGTTTGAATCAAGATCAAGAATAACGTCTGAGTCGCCGAGACATTTTGTCCATCAGTTTTGATTTGAGTTCGAGCGCCCACATCTGGCAGTAGCTGGAAAGGGTGCTCGAATTTTTTAAGCTGGGTGGAATGGGAGGAAATCGATAGCCCTCGGATTGAGCCCACTCCAGAGTAGCAATCACATAGTCGCGAGTGTACCAACTTTGTTTTCGCCAGTTTTTCCAAGGCTTGGGTTGCGCTCCAAAATGGGCTACATGAGCTGATGGATCGGCTCCTAGTTGGAACCGACATATTTCTGGACAATCCTCAGCAAAGCAAAGCAATGAACTCAAAACAGATTCGTCGGTCATAAAATACTCCGGTAGAGTGTAGTCCACTGGCGCAGCAACGGTTTGTCCGAGAACTTTTACCAACTGATCGTGCCAGTGTTGAATCAATCCCATTGCTTTCTGGTTGAACACAAAACAATTGGTCACGCAAGTAGTCGGGAATCTGGGTAGCTTTAATCCATTGATATCCGTCCGCCAACGGTTCAGGACTTTTAAAGGAATCGCACCGGGATGGTCTTCTTTTTGATAATGATTGCGCCAGACGTTAGCATTTTCCTCAGGACCTCTGAAGCGGATCTGCATCATTTGATTGTCAGGAATCAAATAGCGATGAATATTCCCAATAATGAAGCAATCTACATCCATCCAGGCGACAAATTCAGTTTCTGTCTGCAGCAATGCTTCAGGTTTACGAACAGCAACGGACCGATGATCATGTGGAGCCAGATCACGCACCTGCACATTCGGATATTGATTGATTAACTCGCAATCCTCCTGACTGAATCCGGATTGCCAAACCACCAAAGGAATCTCAGGGATCCACCGGGCAGCGCTGGCGGCCAGCAGGCAAGCTCCCCACAAATAGTTGCGGTCGCATGCAGTTACAATCGTTAAATCGGGCTTTGAATTCGAATCCACGGGCTGTTTCAATTCGGTCAAATTTTAATAAAATCTACAACAAAGTTGAAACCAACCAAGCAAATTTAAAGAGTTCGGAAAAGAAACAGATTTCATTTTCTCGGGACTTCAGCCTGAATTCGATTACCTTGTGAATAAGTTTGTAAATTAAACAAGAATACGATCAGAGTACAATCTATTAGAGATTTACCTGAACCACCTATATGCCGAAAAACAAGAAAACAGGACCCTCCAGCGATCATGACCAACAGACACTGGAAATTCGTAATGCCACTATTCGAGATGTTCCAGGGCTTCGTAGATTTGTAAATCGCGTTTATAAAGACGCCGGTATCCCCGGCTACACCGAAGGCGCGCTGAATGGACAAATCAACAATTTTCCCGAAGGTCAAATTGTGGTGACTTATGGGGATCAGATTGTCGGCTACTGCGCTACGTTCCGTATCTCAGGCGACATCGCCTTGAAGCCTCACAGCTGGGAAGAAATTACTGGAAACGGTTATGCTTCCCGTCATGACCCAAACGGCGACTACCTCTACGGCATGGAGGTTTGTGTAGACCCGAACTTCAGAGGCTACAGAATTGGAAGACGTTTGTATAACGAAAGGAAACGTCTCTGCCAGGAACTTGGGTTGAAAGGAATTATTTTTGCCGGTCGAATCCCGTCCCTCGCCAAGAAAATCGCCAAATACAAGACCGCCGAAAATTTTGTACAGCAAGTCATCCAACGCAAAGCTCAGGATCCGGTTTTAAACTTCCAGATTCGAAATGGCTTTGAGCCGTTGGGAGTGATTCCAAATTATATGTTTGGGGATCGAGATTCGCTTGGGTACGCCGTTCACTTGATTTGGAGAAATCCAAAAGTGGAAACTGAACCGCCCGCAGGGAAAAGGAAATCTTATGGTGGACGCATGCCGGATACGGTTCGTGTCGGCACCGTTCAATATGGGCAGCGGCGAGTGAAATCATTTAAAGAATTTCTTGGTTTTGTAGAATATTTCGTGGACGTGGTTGCAGATTACAAGGGTGACTTTGTTGTCTTTCCTGAATTATTTACTTTGCAGTTACTTTCTATTGAAGATCAGGAACTGACACCAGCGGAATCCATTGAAGCGCTGACAAAATACACTCCCAGACTGGTAGAGTCTTTAAGGGACATGGCCATGCGCTTCAACATCAACATCATTGGAGGATCTCACCCAACGCGCGTTGAGAACAACCGCGTGGATAACATTTCTTACGTCTTCCTGAGAGATGGGAATGTTCATATGCAGCCCAAAATTCATCCGACCCCCAATGAGGTATTCTGGTGGAACATCGAAGGAGGCAATACGTTGAATGCCATCGAAACGGATTGTGGTCCGATTGGTGTGTTGATCTGTTATGATTCAGAATTTCCTGAACTATCGCGTCATCTAGCTGACCAGGGGATTCAAATCTTGTTTGTTCCTTTCTGCACCGATGAACGGCAAAGTTATTTGAGAGTGCGGTATTGTTGTCAGGCAAGAGCTGTGGAAAATCAGTTTTATGTCGTCATGTCAGGAAACGTTGGCAACCTGCCGAATGTGGCAAACATGGATATTCAGTATGCGCAGAGTTGCATCCTGACACCTTGCGATTTTCCTTTTGCCCGAGACGGGGTGGCAGCTGATACAACCCCGAACGTGGAAACCGTAGCCATTGCTGACCTCAGACTTGAAACACTCAAAGTTGCGCGTAGTAATGGAACTGTTCAGAATCTTAAAGACCGGCGCCATGACTTGTACAATGTCCGCTGGCGCGGGGTATAAGGGCGCAGGAACGGCCATTCGAAATTGGTGAAGTTTGCTAACGAATATCACGAAAAAGCTCCATTCAGGGACGAATGATCAACCTGTAGAACACAGACTTCTCACTATCCACTGGAACAGTTAGTTTTCGAAATCCAAACTCGGATATGGAACCTTCTTTTGACAGAGGGTTCCAGACACTCCCATCCTTTAACTCAGCCGTTGATTGAAGATCGGAAATTCCATTGACAAACTCCGGCCAGATTAAGGTTATCGTTTGGCTGGCTGCATGAAACTCCTGTGTTAATCTTACTGAGTCAAAAGCAGACTCCTGTTCATCGTCAAGAATACTAACGCGAACTTTGACAGGAAGGTCCATCGTTGCGCCACCGGAAACTGACTCCAGCTCCACATAAAAATGTTCCGTTGGTTCTGAGATCTCATCATCCAGTAACCTGAGCAACACTGATTTCGTTCCAAACTCACCCGAGGCAAATTCAAAATGAGCTTCCACATCCAGAATATCTTCTCCGATAGTGGCTTGACCTGGAATAACTCTCAGCGCTCCGGACACAGGTCCAAGCGACCCTTCACTACGATTGACTTGAAAAACAATACGCTGTTCTGATTCATAAGCGCTGTAGTACTTCAAGACCATACTTATCTGGCCCGGATTGAAATCTCCACCGATTGGATAAGTCACAGGCTGTTTCAAAATCAATGATTCCAGCCGAATACCCGAATGTTCTGTCAACCACTCACCACTGCTCATCTCATCAGCGCCAACACGGTTCAATGAATCCCGCCAGCTTCTTTTCAGGTATGCTCTGAGCTGCGCGTATTTCACCAAAGCAATAGCCCTCTCCGCACCGTCATCCAAAGTTGATTCTTCTGCCAGAATCACACTGAGAAGCGCTGCTTGATCTGCAAGGGAGATTGCCAGAGCCTGGACCACCTGTGCATCGACTTCCCATTCCAGGGCAGAAAAAATCTTGTTCAGATGCTCATGATTCCAGGCAACATCCCGCCACAACCAGCCGAAGTCATTCAGAGAACTCGCATTGATAACTCCTGCAATCGCCTGAAATATTTCGGCAGACAAAGCGTTTCCAACTGGAAAATCATTGGAGATATCTAATCCCAGTTGTCCGGCCCGCAGAGAGCTCAGCCCGAGCACATGGCTTTCAACAATGGCTTGAGCAATCAAAGCGCGCACAACTGCAACATCGAAACCAGCTTGAAATGCAGCCCGTAAATTTTGATTCAATATCGATACAGATGTATCTACCCCAAAGTAAGTATGGATTTTTCGCTCAAACACTTCCAGGTCTGAAGATAAATCCAACTTTTCCATCTCATGCAGTACTGTTGTCAAAGAATTAACCACTGTAGCTTGCGCAGGCGCGCTAAGAGCGTACGCCATGGGTTCCCCAGTTGCCAGATCCACGCCTCCTACAGCCTGGATGGGAGCATTTTTCTGGGATGGTAAAACAGCAAAATGCGCGACACCTTCCTCATCAGTCATAGCGCTCGCCTCGAAATCATCCAGCTCTGAGTTTTGATTCGCGTCTCTCCAGACAAGCGCCCCTTGCGTTCTTGTTTCAAAAACTGCTATTGAATCACTGATCGGTTGAACAGATTGTCCACCATCATCATCGACAATCAAAACCACCGTCTCAAGTCTATCCAATTCAGCCCCTTGAGAATCAAACCACTCAATGTAAAATGTCTCATCCTCTTCAATACGAGTGTCACTAAAGACTGTTACAAATAGTTGAGCCGTGCTTTGCCCCGGTTCGAAAACCAGGCTTCCTTCACCGAGATCGAAGTCGAGCCCCTCTGCGGCTGTCCCGGACCTAAGCCTGTATCCCAGTGTTACTATCTCTAATGGCACAGCTGTCAGGACCACGTCCACGACCACATCTTTCCCTATCAAATCCCCTTCAATGACTTCGACCCCAGATGGAACATTCACCTGGATGGATTCCGTTTCTACTCGATCCAGGAAAACGGCGTCCGCCACCACAATCCCTTCAGCAGCAGCTGCAATTTCAACAGTAAAATTATTGTAATCCAGCGGAATCAGAGTTCCATCCTCACGCTCTTTCCCAGGTGAAAACTCATCAAATGCAATTGAGAATTCCTGCCCACCACCAACGAAATCCCAGCCAACTCCGAACCTTTGCAAGTCATCTGGAGCTTGTCGCTGATTTACCACAAATGGCCCGTAAACTTCATCCTGATGCCGAACTCTGACATCGACTGCTTCTGATCGGTTGTCTCCTTCTTTCCAGTGAATCGCCAACTTGTAAATCCCGGTTTCAAGATTCGGAAAAGTCCATGCAGCTACCGCCGTGGGGAACGTTTCAGAATCGGCAATCATGTAATGCAGATTAGATTGAAATCCAATTCCCTGAACTTCATCGAAGTGTTCGGTTGAAATAAACGTCGGACCACGATCATCCAGCCAGGATTGTGCCGGGACAGGAATTGGAACTTGAATATTCCGCTTTTGTAGTTGGGAACCGCTCGTCAATGCCTGCGCCACACGCGCTCCCGCCGTCTGGAAGGCATGAGGCTGCCCCTCCAGCGCACGTTGCGAAGCGACC
>JAUIHU010000601.1 GCA_030432175.1 Verrucomicrobiia bacterium
TGGGCGGTTTGCTATTTCTTCCTTTAGTCGCTGGTTTCAGGAGCTTCACGGATTACTTCAGCATGTACAACATGGCCTGGGTGAGTGAAAAAATGATTAATGATCTTAGAATCCGAATCCTCCATATTTTGGGAGGATTGTCTTTGAATTTTTTCAATAAAACAAAGTCGGGTGATACTTTGACTAACGTTAATACTGATACTGTTACTCTCCTCTACTGTTTCAAAGAAGGAATTGGCCATTCCATTAAAGACCCATTCACTATCCTCTCTGTTCTGGTCACGCTTTTGTGGATCGATTGGCAAATGACTTTAGGGGCAATGATATTGTTGCCAGGCGTCATTATTCCGCTGGCTGCTTTAGGGAAAAAAGCCCGAAAAGCCGGTAAGAATATCATCGAAACCAGTGTCACGCAGTCCAGTTTGATTGTTGAAATGATCACCGGTATTCGAGTGGTCAAAGCTTTTGGGTTGGAACCTATTCTGACTTCACGGTATTCCGAAATGTGTCGCCACGTTTTTAAACATACCATGAAGTGGACACGCGCCAGCGGCATTGTGGGCCCTCTTATTGAAACAGCTTCAATGCTAGGTGTGGGAGCAATGATCGTTTTCATTATTTATTCTGGGCGGGAATTTCCCGATATGGTCACTTTCTTACTCGGTTTGATTATGTTTTATGCGCCAGTAAAAAAACTTGCTAAACTTCACGTTCTTTTTGAAAAGACCGCTTTCAGTGTCAACAGACTGGAGCAAATTCTCAGCGAAAAGCCTTCTGTTAAGGAAGTCGCAAATCCAATTCAAATTGATGGATTTGACTCTTCCCTGGATTTTAAAAATGTCACATTCCGCTATCATTCAGATGCCGCTCCTGCACTGGATAATATCAGTTTGAGCATCCCTAAAGGGCATAAGATCGGCATCGCTGGAGAGAGCGGGTCCGGCAAAAGCAGTTTCATTAACCTGATATTCCGCTTTTATGATCCAGAGTCTGGTAGCATTGAGTGGGACGGGATCAATGTGCAGAAAGTGAGTCTGGCTTCGTTGCGATCACAAATGGCTCTGGTGAGTCAGGAGATTGTCATTTTTGATCAAACAGTTGCGGAAAATATTGGTTGCGGGAATTTAAATGCAAGCAACGATGACATTATTGCCGCAGCCAAACAGGCGAATGCTCATGAATTCATCAGCCGCCTGCCTCAAGGTTACGATACTCCTTTGGGTGAACGTGGGGTCAACCTTTCTGGGGGGCAACGACAACGTATTGCAATTGCCCGGGCGTTTGTTCGTCAGGCTCCCATTCTGATTTTTGATGAGGCAACGGCGTCGTTGGATTCCAAGGCGGAGCTGGAAGTGCAGAATGCTCTGACCAGTTTGTCAGAAAACAGCACGGTGGTGGTCATTGCTCATCGATTGTCAACTTTGCAGTTCTGCGATCGGATAAATGTGTTTTCGGATGGAAAAATCATTGAATCCGGGACCTTTGAGGAATTACTCCAAGCCCGAGGCGCATTCCTTTCCATGGCAGAGAAACAGGGATTCAAGTAAATCAAAGTTCAGAAAATAAAATTTCACTGTTACAGGAGGTAAGTGAACTTCAAATGGATTAAGGTATCCTATCCTATTCTATTACCTCCGCTTTTTAGCAAAATACACCCCACTCAATATGAAGCAAACGGTGCACAAGATCGATGTGAAGTAGGACAGGCCTCTGAAAAATTCCAACTTGGGCATGTCACCTACAAGATTCTGCTGGGATAACAACACAACGATCACTCCCAGATAACCCAAGGCGTCTGCCACATAAATGGTGAATACCGCAGTGGCAACGGTTTTCATGGCGGCAATCAGGCGATCGAAGAGAATACAGTTGAAAGGCACATAAGCCAGAAAAGCTCCCAGACCATTCAATACCATCCAGTAAAAGCCGTTAATCCAGCCAAAATCAAAACACAGCGTGCTGAGTCCGATCAACACCGTGCCCGATCCCATCAGTATGTGCGATCCAAGAAACCCACGGCGATTATCCCGAATTAAAAACATTGCGCCAACAGCAAGCATGACCAGAAACGCTACTGGTAACTCAGTCTTGGTAAAAATCTCCGAGGACTCTGCCAGTCCCAGACCGGTCAGGATTTCTACGGCAAAATTATCTCTGAAATCACGATAAGCAGTCAGGAAGAAATAGAGAACCAGTAAAAATGTCAGTCCCAGCGCAAACTCGCTCATGAAGGACCAACGCTCTTTGGAGTTCATCGGAGCGCGCTGCACTCGAGCTTCCACATCAGCTCGGCTCGGAGCGGGTATCTTGTTTAACAAATAAGCCGCCACCAGAAATACCGGGAAAAAGTAGAGTCCAGCAATGGCAGGCATCCACTGTTCGGAAACCCCGGAATCCATGACGTCCGTTCCAACAGTCTTCGCAAAACCACTGGCGACAATGAAGCTGCAACTCAGTCCCGCTCCTAGAGCTTCGGAAGTTCGACGTCCTTCGAGATAACTGTAAACCAGACCCCATACGACACCTAACGGTAAGCCATTGAAGAAGATGGCCACCACCTTACCAAAACCACTCAAGGCTCCCACGCCAACCAACGCCAACTCACTCGCTGCAATGCAGCCAACCAAAGCGTAGATTCGAAAATGTGGCTTGAGTTCAGATAGGGCCTTGATCCCGATAAACTTGGAAGAGGCATAGCCCAGCAACTGACTCATCACCAGAGCGGCTTTTAATTCGATTTCTCCTCCTAACAGAGGAACCGTCACCATCTCGTCACTGAACTTCGCAGCTGCAAACGCCTTACGAAATCCGTACATGCAGAAATAAGTGGTGAATGATACCGCAATACCATAAAGGGTAAACACCCACAGGGATGAGGATTCCAACCATCCGGTAATACCGGTGGATTTTGATTTGGAATCAGCAGGGCTCGTTTCCATGCCCTCGCATCAAACCTTGTTCAGCGGAGAGAGCAAGCAAATAATGTTTTTTAGCTGTGAAACCTTAATCCCCGGAATCTGATTTCCCTCCAAACGCCAGATCAAACTCAATCCGTGTCCGAGTGTCTTTTTTCTGATCGAGGATTTCCATTTCTCTCAGTCTCCAAACACCGTCCACTTTCTTGAAACGACGAATCGAAAACGCTTTCCATTCTCTCCCTTCCAGATCATAAGCCTCGGCTGCAAGCAACCCTTGCGTCTCATGGTCAATCCAGGATATGACTTTGGAATATAGACTATTGTCGTTATCTGAAGGCCGGCTGATCACGACATCACACATGCGTCCTTTGCGCCGTTCAGACCCTTCCC
>JAUIHU010000602.1 GCA_030432175.1 Verrucomicrobiia bacterium
AACAGCGCAAAGACCCATGGATTCTGAAATGACAGGTGATCCCGCCAATTGCTCCATTCCAAATTCATCAGATCCTGAATCAAGCTTGCCCTCCTTCCTGGCCAGGGTTCTCAATTGTCGATTGTCGCTCTTCTCGTTCAATTTCGTTGATTAGCGCGTGCGCCACATCTCCCAGTTCTGAAAGCGTATTGCGGTCCGGGTTTTGTTTTGCAAACTTCACCAGATCACATATTTCCAGAAACTGTTCCAACCTTTCCTTCTGGTCTGCATGTAATCGATTGGACCAACGAATTTCCTGCAAAAACTCCTCGGTCGTACGTTCAGGGGCGTTCAATGCGAGGCGTTCTTCCAGATAAATCCTCAGCGATGCAGATACTTCCACACAGTAGGGTTCCGGCTGGGAGATCAAGCCAAATGCTTCCTGTATCCGACGTCGCGCTTTTTCAGCAGGGTCGGGCTTCTCAGTAACAGGTTCTTCACGCACAGGACCAGGATTGACCGGTTTCTCCCGAGCGCTGTACCAAATCCAAATCTTCCAGAGCGCCCATACAACCCCAAGCAGAATAACCGCAGCCAGGACATAAGGCCACCAATCCCAGTTAGTCGGTGGCGCCTGAGGTTCAAATATATCTCGTATATCACCAATGCTTTCTCCAGCCGGAGTGTCCACATTGTTGGTCGTAGTCGAGTCGATAGAAGCTCCTGAGGGTTCGATGGGGGCTTCCTGAGCGTTGGCTGTTTGTGTAAAAATCATTGATGTCGCAAACGATTTTCACGTGTTTGAAAAAAGCGGATCAATGTTTCAGCATAGGATTGATCCGTTCGAGCCTGCATGGCGTCAATTCCCGCAGTTCTGAATAGCCGTTCCAGTTCTTTTTGCGCTCGCGCCTGTCTCATCGCAAAATCCTTTCTCCGCTGTGCGCTGCCGGTATTGATCTCAACCACTTCTCCGGTCTCCGCATCTTTCAAAGTCAGAAATCCCACATTGGGCATTTCGGTTTCATATCGGTCCAGTGTTTGAATGGCTATGACATCGTGACGGCGCGAAACTTGTCTCAACGTCGATAACGATACCTGATTCAGAGATGACGATAGTACAAATTGTTTCTTTAAATGGGAATCCACGTCTTTTCGAGTCACCTTCGATTGACCTAGAAAATCTGAAATCATGACGACAATGCATTTTCGCTTGGCCACTTTCATCAAAAAGTCCAGAGCAGACTGTATATTCGTTCCTCGCCTCCTGGGCTCGTGATAAAGGATTTCCCGGATAATGCGTAACGCGTGTCTGGAACCCTTTCGCGGCGGCACGTATTGCTCTACTTCATCAGAAAACAAAACCAGGCCAACTTTATCCTGGTTGCGCAACGCCGCCAACGTAAGTACAGATCCAATCTCCGCGGCCAATTCACGTTTGGAAAGATTGCCAGATCCAAACCATCCCGAGGCGCTGATGTCCACCATCAGAATCATGGTCAGCTCGCGCTCCTCGGTGAACACCTTGACAAAGGGATGATTCATTCGCGCGGTGACATTCCAGTCAATGGACCGCACATCATCCCCCGGCTGATACTCCCGGACTTCACTGAAATTAATCCCCTGTCCACGAAATACACTGTGATAACGGCCAGCAATGGAATCACTCACCAATCGCCGGGTTTTCACCTCTATTCTTTTAATCTTCGCCAGTATTTCCTTGGGAATCATCTCAGCTTATTCTGTCGTTTTTACTAAATTTAATCGATTAGATTACTTTTCCGGACTCATCTCATAAAACAGACGATCACAATGATTGTTTCATCTGTTCAAACTCCGGCAGTGGCAGTCTGTTAAGGTACCGGCAAAGTATCCAACAGTATTTGAAGAACAGTGTCCGGAGTCTGATCTTCCGCCTCGGCTTCATAAGAAATCTGGATCCGATGCCGCAACGCTTCAAGCGCCACAGATTTGACATCCTGGGGTGTTACATAGCCACGTCCCTGAATGAACGCATGCGCTTTGGAGGTGAGCGTCAGAGCAATCGTGGCGCGAGGAGAAGCTCCCATTTGCAAGAAATCTGCAATCTGTCCAAGTTTGTAAGCGCCCGGATCTCGGGTGGCGCATACCAGATCC
This sequence comes from Verrucomicrobiia bacterium, assembly GCA_030432175.1. GTDB lineage: Bacteria > Verrucomicrobiota > Verrucomicrobiia > Limisphaerales > JAUIHU01 > JAUIHU01. The sequence goes on from JAUIHU010000602.1 coordinate 2,113, forward strand.
ACGATATAGTCTTTCACCTTGTCGTCCATGTAAACATTGTCGACAATTTTCCGGCATTCGGTGATGTGTTCCAGTTCAAGAGTTTTCTTCACCTTGGGAATTCCTTCAATCCTTCCCATCACATCGAGAATCTCACGTTCCACATCTCTGGATGGATAATCGATTTTCAGCTTAAGAAGGAATCGGTCCAATTGCGCTTCCGGCAACGGGTAGGTCCCTTCCTGTTCAATCGGGTTTTGTGTGGCTAAAACCAGGAAAGGATCTTCAAGCAAAAAGGTTTTATCCCCCAGAGTGACCTGACGTTCCTGCATCGCTTCCAGCAAAGCGCTCTGCACTTTAGCCGGCGCTCGGTTGATTTCGTCAGCCAACACAAGATTGGCGAACACAGGACCCTGTTTTGTGGTGAATTCACCGGATTGAGGATTATAAATCTGCGTTCCAATCACGTCTGCTGGCAGCATGTCCGGCGTAAACTGGATCCGAGAAAACTGTGCATGCAAGGCATCTGATAAAGATTTTATCGCCAAGGTTTTTGCCAGTCCCGGCGCTCCTTCCAGCAAGAGGTGTCCGTTTGAAAGCAATCCGATCAGCAAACGTTCGAGCAATCGCCGTTGCCCGATCACCACCTGGCTCATTTCATCCAATAAGGGACGCAGATTGGCGCTCGCCCTTTTGACTTCTTCGTTAATAGCCGTTATTCCGGCGTTGTTTGAACTCATGTTTCAATGACCCTGATTATTCCTCACATTATTTTGCAGTCTCGGACAAATAAACACTCAAAATGTTCACAATCCGACGCAATTTAATGACAATTTCGGTCAAGATCGAGAAATTTACTGAAATACTGAATGCCAACGGATTGATATGGTTTATTGGTCATTTCACACCTGAAACCAACAAACATCATTGAAAAAAAGACGCTAAATCGGAATGATGCGCATTCCTGAAGGGAACAAGTAATAAACGAAAATATGACCAGCTCGGAGATACGACAGTCGTTTCTGGATTTTTTTAAATCGAAAAAGCACACTATTGTGAAATCGGCTTCATTGATGCCTGATTCTCCCAATCTGCTATTCACCAATGCCGGCATGAATCAGTTCGTGCCGATCTTCCTGGGCCAACAAAAATGCCCCTACGAACATCCGCGCGCGGCGGATACCCAGAAATGCATCCGAGCGGGTGGAAAGCACAA
>JAUIHU010000603.1 GCA_030432175.1 Verrucomicrobiia bacterium
CAGACAATTCGAATTCTAAATCATCTCCAACATTTCGCGCTCCCAATTTTTTTAAATTTGAAGGGAAACGGTTTGTGGTGACGGGTGGATCCAAAGGGATCGGGCAGTCCGTTGCGGAAATGTTATTGCAGGCCGGAGCGGAGGTTTGGATTGTTTCCCGCGACGAGAATTTACAGAACGAGCGGTTAGATGAATGGTGTTCCAACGGATGGAAAGCGCATGGAGTGGTTTGTGATCTGATGGATGCAGACTCTCGGCGTGTGGCTTTGGATCGCTTAAAGGATGAGATTTCCTCTCTCAAGGGATTGATATTGAATGCCGGAGTGAACATACGCAAAAAGACCAGCGAGTACACATCGGAAGATTTGAGATCGGTCTGGAGCGTGAATTATGAATCCGTTTTTGAGTTTTGTCAGGGACTCTATCCGCAATTGAAGAAGAACAAAAAGGGATCTGTTACCTTCATTTCATCGGTTGCCGGGATGCGGTTTGTACCGAGTGGCGCGCCTTATGCCACCAGTAAGGCAGCAGTCGATCAACTGACCCGATATCTGGCTGTGGAATGGGCTCCTGACGGCTTGCGGGTTAATGGGATAGCTCCCTGGTACATCCGGACTCGACTTGCTGAACCGGTTTTGAAAGATACAGGGCGTCTGAGAAACATTTTGTCTGCCACGCCAATGAATCGGATCGGCGAGCCTGGAGAAGTGGCAAATCTGGCGCTTTTTTTAAGTTCAGACGCGGCTTCTTATATTACGGGTCAGGTAATTGCCGTGGATGGAGGGTTTCTAGCTCAAGGAATCAGCTCCGCGGCCACTGTTAGTTGACTAAGAACGCTTGATTTCCATATAAACAAAAAGAACGCCCATTCACAAAGAGTGGGCGTTCTTTTTTATTCTGGTGAATAGAAAATCTCTTATTTACCAACGGCAAGCCGATCAGCCAGTCTTTCAGGTAATCCTGCAGCCAGGATTTTTGCCTGCGTTTTTGGAATATCATAATCCAGGCGACGTAGCTCGACGGTACTGTTATCCATGTCGTAGATCACGTAAGTCGCTTTTGCTACACCGTCACGAGATTGTCCGACGCTTCCAACATTAATGAAGTACTTTTTGCCCATCTCGATTTTAAATTTCGAGTAAGTTCCGCCGCGAATCACGCTGTCCCGGGCAAAAGCTACCGGAACGTGAGTGTGTCCAAAGAAACATACCCCAGTGTTCTGATAGGTGAAACTGGCTGCAGCATCGAGTTTGTTAAAAACATATCCCCAGCGCTGAGGGGCATCCAAAGTGGCATGCACCATGGTGAAACCAGCGACCAATCGAAGATAGCGCAGATTTCTCAACCACTCCCGATCCTCTTCGGTTAATTGATCCCGAGTCCACTTCACAGCATGGGCTGCATGTGGATTAAAACCCTCTAAATCGCCGTCGATTGAACAGTACTCATCATGGTTGCCTTTGATGCATGGCATGCCCATGTCCCGGATAATATCCAGGCATTCCTTAGGGTTGGCGTTATAACCGACCACATCCCCAAGGCAAACATAATGAGTGCATTGTTGTTCCTTCGTGTCCTTCAGGACCACTTCCAGCGCTTCCAGATTTGCGTGTATGTCAGCAAGGATAGCGTACTTCATCCCTAGCGTTTCAATGCCGTTGCCGTAATGGTTTCGATTTGGGCCTGGATTCTCTTTCTCATCAAAGAGCGAGGATCCAAACTGAAAATCTTCCAATTTTTGTTTATCTGGGACTTCAAGACAGAGACTCTCTCAGCTTCACCCGAAGCATGTTGGATTTCTCTATCATCCCGTTATTTCAAAGCCTCTGTAATCACCAGTAGCCTGAGACCAATTCTGATCTTCTTCTTTAATCATTCGTCTTAGACCAGAATCTCTGATTGCCTGAAGGAAATCTTCAAGCTCTTCTTCAATTCCTTCAACGATGAGTTCAACCCGACCATCTGGCAGGTTTTTGATCTCGCCAGTAATTTCAAAACCAGGTGAAAGTTTCTTCACTGTGTATCTGAATCCGACACCTTGTACTCGCCCAGTGTACAAAATGTGCGCTTTTTTTCTTTCAGTAGATGAAATATCACGCTCATTCTGACTCATTTTAACGCCTACATTTCCGATTTAAGCCGATTTAGACAAAATCAAACCGGATCCTCAGCAAAGATTCATTACAATTAGCAAGAATCAATCCATTCACTGAGGATTCGGTTTTCTTCCAAGAACAATTCTTTACCCGTCTTCTCATATGTCCGCTTTACCCATTTTCTAACTGCAGATTTGATCCACTAATTGTTGGATCAATTTCTCCACAGTGACCCCTTCCGCTTCGGCCCGATAATTTAATAATACCCGGTGCCTCAGTGTTGGGAGGGCCAGGGTACGCACGTCGTCTAAAGAAACATGCGCCCGATTGTGAAGTAAAGCGCGAACTTTGGATCCCAGGGCTAAACACTGCGCCGCCCGCGATCCAGCTCCCCAACTGACCCATTGATTAACAAATTCCGGGGTATGCCTCTGTTTTGGACGTGTCGCAGCTACCAGTTGAACAATGACCCGTAAAATTTCATCCGCAATCATTGTCTCCCGGATCAATTCCTGAAATTGCAGGACATCTTCGCCTGAGAACAATGGATCAATTTTTTGAGCGGTCTTGGATGTGGTAGATCGAACGACTTCCATTTCCTCGTCTTCCGGAAGGTAATCCATGATCACATTGAACATAAACCGGTCCACTTGCGCTTCTGGCAAAGGGTAAGCTCCTTCCATTTCAATGGGATTTTGTGTTGCCAGGACGAAGAACGGATTGGGTAAACTGTGACGATGTCCTGCTGCAGTTACTTGTTTTTCCTGCATGGCTTCCAGCAGCGCGGATTGAGTCTTGGGGGGAGTCCGGTTAATTTCGTCAGCCAGCACGATATTTCCAAAAATCGGACCTTTCACAAAGACCAGCTTTCTACCCGATTCAGTTTCTTGCAGGATTTCAGACCCGGTGATGTCTGAAGGCATTAAATCCGGTGTGAACTGGATACGTTGAAAGGAAAGGTGAAAAACCTGAGCGATTGATTTCACCAGCAAGGTTTTCGCCAGACCCGGAGCTCCGGTGATCAAACAGTGTCCACCAGCGTAAAGCGAAATCAGGATTTGGTCGATGGCTTCTTTCTGGCCGACAATCACCTTGGAGAGTTCAGTCTCAATCTTTTTGCGGCTTTGGATCAAAGCTTCCAGTGATGCAGGACCGCTGGTGTTATTCGAAGTGGTCTCAGGGGAATTGGATTCAGACATAGGTGGC
>JAUIHU010000604.1 GCA_030432175.1 Verrucomicrobiia bacterium
GGTTACTACAGGACTTTCCAAATCAGGAAGGACATTCAGGATCGCCGCAGCGCTTTCTGTGGAACCAAAACCGTTGGACGCCACCGCGCGAATTTCTGCTTCATGGTTCAGGAAACTGATGTCCTCCAATGTCATCGATAGCCCGCTGGCTTCAGGAATCATTTCTCCATTCAACGTCCAGGTAATATCGTAAGGTCCTTGCCCCTGGAGTCCACTGATCTCAAATGTTGCTGATCCGTATTCGTCAACGGTGACCGTTTCAGGAGCATTCAGAATAACAGGCAATCCAGACTTATAGAATGGCCGAAGCGTTGGTCCGGAGATGGGTTCAGCTCCTATTTCAGGAACAGTCCCTGAAGGAGTTTTCCATGCAACTCCAAGGTGATCATTCCCTGTGTTTTCTCGCATCAAGGCGCGGACATAATATCGTTCTCCAGCAACCAGATTGATTGGATCTGAAACATTCTCTGGATCATTATTGTTGCGTCTGTTCGTGCTGGTCCAATCACGAAAATCTGAGAATAGCGGTTCAAAAGCAATCCGTGTGGCGTTTGCGGGATCAGCATCAACGCTCAACCAAAGCTCGCCCGGATCATCCGAGGAAATATAAAAAATATGCTCACCGGTTTCTTCAGGAACAATGAATCCTTCAATGATGGCTCCATATCTCTCTCCTGTATTTCGTGGAATCTCAAATAAGTTCAGAAAATGATGCTGGTCCGGTTGATCCGGGAAGTTTGGAGCATCCAGTAGGGTCTGCATATTCAATGCACCACCAATCCCCCGATAGGTCTTACTGGAAATGATTCCGATGCCTGTATCTACAGCAATATTTGAATCCGGCAAGATGAATTGCCCGTCAGGATGCGGCGACTTGATGTTATTCACCACCAATTCAAGTTCAGCATTTTCAAATCCCAGATCCGATGTGATCAATGTCACCAAATTCGGATCTGTTCCCGGGATAACTTCCAGAATATCAATGGCATCAATCGAATAGTTGTTAGGATCACTGGCAAGCTCTGCATCAACAGGTTTATGAAATGTCAATGACACTTCGTTCGGCTGGTTGTAAGAAACTGCAGAAATGATTCTCGGCGCAACAAGTTCCTCAGGAAGAAGGTGATCAGAAGGAATTACCTCTCGCGCCAACCCTTCAGATTCCCATTCCAGGACAACGGATGCCAATCCACCATTTTCAAAATATTCCAAAGTAATCTCATGCGTGAATCCTGCTTCCAGTTGAACCGTGGCGCTGTTTTCAGTCACAGCATGTGTTGCCCAATCATTAATTAATAATTGATCGTCAATCCACAATCTCACGCCATCATCGGACCTGGTATAAATTGTATATTCTCCTGAAGTTTCCGGAGTCAGTCCTCCTTTCCATCGGATAGAAAACTGATCATTCCCTAACTGACTTGAGGGTGTTCCGGTAAAGTAGTTAAAATTGATTTCACTATCGACACTTGAGAATTTGAATTCATTGAAATTAATTCCATCGTAGTAATATCCAGTCAATCCAAGTCCATTTGAAAATCGCCAGGTAAGGTCCGCGCCAATCGTATTCCCATTCAGATCTGTGATTTCACCACTGAGAAATCCTTCATAAATCCCTGGAGAGAGTTCTTCTTCAAATACGAGAATGGCAGCGTCAATGTTTCGATCATATACAATCGCCAGACTGGGAACTCGAATGTCATCTTCAGTCCCAAACTCACCATCGGGTCCGGATTGAGAAAAATAAAAACGATCCAGACTGAGTGAAGATTCGAGAATCGGCTCATTGAAATAGACTGTCGCCCGATGACCGATCAAGCCGGAGCCTTCCGGCCCTGGAATTCTCCGTGTTACCTGAGGCGCAGTAGCATCCGGAACCAGTTGAATGGTCAATATCTCCGAAAAAGTCGCATTTCCTCCTGTGTCACTGGCGCGGGCCTGGATTGTGAATGAGTCCACCGGATCCATCGCTGGCGCATTGAATCGATACTCAAACGGAAAGTTCCCATCTGTCGCCTGCCGAACGCCATTCACATAAAACTCAACATTTCGCACCTGCACATCATCTTGAGTGAGCGCTGTCACCCGGACAGTCCTGCCTTCCTCAACTTCAGCGCTGGACAGGTTGGTTGAAAGACTCACTTCAGGCGGGACACCGTTACGGTCCAATCCCTGATAGTTGATCACCTGCAAGCCGGCGTCGTGATCCGCAACGTAGGCTTGTCCGTTATAAATAGAAACAGCTCTGGCAACACCAGGTGTGGCGTATTGTGTGACGAAAGCATCCAGAGTGGACGGATCACTCACGTCATACAAATCAATATGATGCGGACCGTCAAAGGATTGGTTCGGGCTGGCGGCCGCGATACCGAGACCGGCTCCATTGGTCACAATCTGTTTCCAGCCGAACTGTCCCAGATTTGCGGAAGCAATCAAAGTCGGCGCCGTCGGATCCGAAACGTCGATGGTGTTATACCCGTTCCTGTGACTGGCGTAAGCAATACCACCACCCACAAATAACCGGTTCCGGCCTACAGCGGTATTGACTCCACCCGGAGAACTCACAGCAGCAACTTGTCGAAAAACGCCACTTTCAAAAGCGACTGTCAACAATTGGTCAGGAACTAAAACGTAAATGTAGTCACCTGCGATAAAAATATCCTGAATTGCTAATCGACTTAGATTGAATTCAGAAATCAGCGATCCGGTTTGCATTTCAACTGCCGCAATGGTCCCGGATCTCAGACCAGCAAAAGCAATATCGCCTCCAGCGGCAATCGCCTGAGTAAAGCCCAAATCTATTCGGTCGACGACTCTGGCTGCGGGAGGATCACTGATATCAATCAATGTCACCCCGGCCGGACCATCCGCCACAGCGATCTTCATTCCTGAACATGCCACAGCCAATGCCTGACCTGGAGTGCGCACCTGGGAAATGATCAGAGGGTCCATGGCATTAAAAATGTTAAACACCATGACGCCCTGATTGGAGTCCGCAATGACCGCAATGTCGTTCACAGCGCAAACATCCACTGCGACTCCGGGTGTATCCGCCGATCCGGTCAGCCCGGTGCGGGAAGGAGCGCCTTCCAATGGATCAGCGCCGGCCTGAATTTCAGCGCCATCCAGAACCCCGTCGCCATCCGAATCTGCGGAACGCGAGTCGGATCCGAGAATGAATTCAGCATCATCCGGAGCGCCATCTTCATCGGTGTCCGTAGCAATGCTGGTTCCCAAACGAATCTCCGGAATCTGAATGGTTCGGCCACTCGGTGGCGATACGAACTCCACAAAGCCAGTA
>JAUIHU010000010.1 GCA_030432175.1 Verrucomicrobiia bacterium
GAATCTGGTAAGTGGCTTAAATATTCAGGACTGTCATTGAACCCATAAATCACTCAGGCAAAGGTAGGGTTTAGTAGTATTTGGTAACGATCTTGTTGATCTCTTCAGGCGCCGCGACGTACCAGATCACTCTGGACTTGGAGAACTCCTCTAGCTGTTTAGCCGCCGCTTTATTATATGGATTGGAAGTGGCTACAAGGATGCTTTTACTCATTTTATCTATGGGTAACACTGACCAACGGCGACAAATCTCTCCTGGATAAGTGCGCGCCATTTCGGCATCAATTTCATAATTATCCAACGGAACATATGCAAATCGGTTCTTACCACACATGAGAGCCATGGAATCCTCAAGCGGCAGAATCTGTTTATCCGCCAGGTTCTGAATGAAAGAATTGTTCACCTTCCCTTTGGCTGGAGTCTCATCGAAATCCGGCCAGCAGGCGTCAAACTCCTGCTCAGATATTTTTCCAGAATCAACAAATACTTTCCTCATTCCGTTCCTGCCATCATCTCCCAATACCTTGCCCCCGGAGAAAGTCCCAGCGCTATCCACTGCGCCTCCGCCCAGGTCCGGCCCTCCTACTGAAATCATGTCGACTCCAGATCCAGCCGCATCGGCATCATCTTCATCATCAGCAGCGCCAAAATCGGACGCCTGACTCTCAATCGCAGCAAGAGCCTCTTCCGCTTCCTTGTCACCAGGGTTCTGTTGCAGAATACTCTCATACTCAAACAGAGCGTTGGAGAGCTGCCCCAGATCAGCATAGGCTTTAGCTATTTTCTTTGAAGTCTTCAGAGCCTCCTCATGACGCTCAAGCTTCAGATAGGCTTCTTTAAGGATGTCAAGAGACTGGACATCAGTGGATTCCTCCTGGGTGATGACTTCAAACATTGAAATCGTATCCAGGTACTGGGCTTCTTCGCTCGGAGTCAATGAAGGCATAGCAGAACTCTGTTTCCTAATATTGAATGTCTCTCTTGGTCATGGTTCCGTTCCCCATGAATTATATCCTTATCAGGTGTGCAGCTTAACCAAGCTACTCAAGTATTCCAATCCGATTTAACAAGGTGATCAAAAATCCTGATTTAACCCTTGGTTATCCACTCCAGCAAATTGTCTGAAATCAGATTCAGAGTATTCCATGAACCCACAAAAACCAAAAACCATGAAAGCCAGATGATCTGACCGCTGTAAGGGGTCCGCTGATAGACACTCCGCTTCAAAAACGCTAATACCCATGCGCCAACCAGCCAGATGTGCAACCAGAAGATCCCATAATAAGCCTTCTGAATGACGGGTCGCCAATAAAGGGCTGCATCAGAATACCGATTTTCAGCGCCATAGAGCCAGTAGGCTTCAGATTCTTTGAGAGTGGTCAACCAGAAAACCCATAATTCTAAAGCTACCAGAGCTAGCCACGTTAGGTACATTTCAGGGCTTTTCCTGAATGACCTGACCAGGTTTATCTGCTTGAACCACCCTCGGAATCCTCGCTGAACAGATTCATCAATCAGCTGAACTGTACCTCTTTTAAAAGGGAGGTTTTCAGGAGCCATGAAATTCAATGGTCGCTGTGATTCATATTCTTTGCAAAGTGGGCCCCGCTGTAAGTATCCAGCCCAGGTTACAAAGTCCAGCCAGCACGATACTTGTGTTGAATAAACTCGTCCGCACAGGTGTTCCCGGTGGCTTTTAATGCTTTGGCGTCCCAATGGAGTTTGGTTTGAGATCGAAACGAGACTCCACCCAGTAAAACGGTTTCAGTCAGACGTCCGGCATACTCAAAATTGCATGTGGTTTTACCACCGGTTTTGCAGGCTTCAATCCACTCTGCATGATGACCAATGGAGTCCTCAATATATGGCTCGGGAGGTTGATATCCTTCAAATCGTTCTTCTGGCAAAAGCAATCTTTGAGAATAATTCGCAAGCAGCATGCCCTTTTCCCCAATAAATAGCGATCCAGCTCCCCAATCCGGAACTTCTCCCGACTCCACTTGAGGCGGCTTGCGTCCTCCGTCATACCAGGTGAGTGAGAGCGCCGGACGAATCTTACCTCGGAACTCTTTTTCCGGGAACTCATAGCGCACTTTCAACCAAGCCGGCGCAGCTTCCGGATGCGGTTCCGGGCCTTCTGCTTCAACAGTTGTGGGATGATCCAAACCCAAAGACCAAAATGACAGATCCATGTGATGACACGCCATGTCTGCCATGGCCCCACCTCCAAAATCCCACCACTTTCTCCACTGGAATGGATGATACGCCGGATGATAAGGTCGTTCTTCTGCCGGGCCCAGCCAAAGATCCCAGTCCAATCCTTCAGGAACTGGAGGGGTATCTTTTGGAACAGCCTGAGCTGTATAACTACTTCCCACCCAGACATGCGCTTCTTTGACTTCTCCAATTGCGCCGGATTGAATGAGTTCCACGACTCTTCGATAATTCGATCCAGCGTGTATCTGGGTTCCCATTTGGGTAATCAATCCTGTTTCACGTGTCAGCTCAGATAATATTCGCGCTTCAGAAACTCGGTGCGTCAAAGGCTTTTCACAATATACGTTCAGCCCGGCTCTCAACGCCATCGCTGTAGCTGCAGCATGAGTATGGTCCGCTGTACTGACAATCAACCCATCCAGCTTCTCCTTTTCAATCATCTTCCGAAAATCTGTATACAGCTTAGCTCTCGGAAAATCCTCAGCGGCGGCTCGAAGAAATCTCTGATCCACATCGCATAATGCAGCAATTTCCTGAGTTTGACAGCCATTAATGTTTGCCCTGGCGCGATTTGCAACACCAACCGCTCCCAGTTTCAGTGTATCAGATGCTGAATTTCCTGCTGCAAAAGCCGGAGCATTTCGGGCTGTGAGAATTCCACTGATCCCGGTTACCCCGGCCAATTTAAGGAATTGTCTTCGTTGAATAGGGAAAGATTTCATACGCAATTTCTCAGCATTCTAAGAGGTCCCCCGAAAAAAGCAATCCACCGATGATGAAACAAACAAGACATTTTTTTTAAGAAATTTTAAGGAAATCCAATTTTTTTTGCATAGATACATAATGAGACACCCTGTTGTCGAAACGAAGAACGATGAGCGCTTCTTTTGAACAGAAAAGAGCAAAAAGGCAAAAACTGTCGCAATTTCATACTTTAGGATGATGCCCCAAAGCTGAAAACTGCGTATAATTGACACACAATCAGGTGAGAGAAATCACAATTAACGAAGGGGATTCTTTTGGAACCAGCAAACCCAGATGATATGAATCAAATCAGGACACCCAAAGTGAATCAGTTTCAGGCTCTGGATAACTACCTGGCGGAAATTCAAGGAGCCAGAATCATGGTTGTTGATGATCATCCTTCCAACTTAATGAGTGTCAGCCAGGCATTGGAAACCTACCAGTGCAGGCTGAAAATGGTTTCTGATGGCCTCCAGGCAATCCGGCTTGCTGAGGAGTGGATGCCGGATCTGATTCTGCTGGATGTGCTGATGCCCAAAATGGACGGGTTTGAAGTTTGCCGATATTTGAAGAAAAATCCTCAGACTGAGGAAATTCCGATCATTTTCGTGACAGCAAAATACGAAACCCATTATATCGTTGAAGGCTTACTTTGCGGTGGTGTCGATTACATAATCAAACCCTTCCAGGTCAACGAATTACTAACCCGCCTAAAGACTCATTTACAGATGAGTCGACTAGCCAGAGCGCTCAGCAAAAAAAACTGCGAACTCCTTGAGGTTAATCAAAGGCTGGAAGCGGAAATCATGCTCAGGAGGCAGGCGGAAGGGGATCTGAAAATAGCAGACAGCCAGCTCTCAAGTATTGGATCTCACACGGTTCCGTATCAGGCTGAAGCCATGATTGGAGGCAGCAGGATGCTGAAATCCATCATGACCAGGGTTCGTGCGTTGCGCAAAGCACAAAGAACCTATGTTCTGATCATGGGAGAAAGCGGAGCCGGAAAAGAAATGGTCGCTCGCGCTATTCACGAGATGCGTGGTTTATCCAAACGCCCATTTATTCCGGTCAACTGCTCAGCCATTCCTGCCGGGCTGGCTGAATCTTTGTTTTTTGGACATAAACGTGGAGCTTTCACCGGGGCCACTAACGACCGCAAAGGATTCTTTGAAATGGCTCACAGGGGAACACTGTTTTTGGATGAGATCGGTGAAATGCCAATGGAACTGCAAGCCAAATTACTACGTGTCCTGGAAGATGGCCGTTTTATTCCTGTTGGGGATACCGAGGAAAAAAAGGCTGTAGTCAGTTTAATCTCCGCAACCAATGTCGACCTGAAACGAGCTGTCCAAAAGGGAGCTTTCCGCGAAGATCTCTATTATCGACTTGCCCAATTTACTATTGTGGTCCCGCCTTTACGAGAACGAGCAGAAGACATACAGTCTCTGGCTGAATTCTTTCTCCAGCGATACGGCGCTGAAATGGGGCTGAAAAAACCTGTGGTCACTCCAGAGGCGATTCGGGCATTACAAAGTTATTCATTTCCAGGCAACGTACGGGAATTAAAGAATCTCATGGAACGCGCTTTACTGGAAAGTGATGGTGAGCCAATTCAGATTGATCATCTTCATTTCTCACATGGGCCGTATTCAAAGCCCATCAGCTCGACCAGTCACTATCCGCCTTCGCAAACCAACGGTCATGCTGTCGTGCTGGAAGGCAGGCCCGCAGAATCTGTTACCCATCATCCACTTCAATTTAAAACACCTCCTAAAGATCCAAAGAGCTGGAACTTGAAGCTCCAGGAGGAAATATGGATTCTGGAGGCGGTTTCCTTCACCAGAGGCAACATAACGCGAGCCGCAAGCCTACTCGGAATCAGCCGTAGCACTCTTCATAGAAAAATTGCCAATCTGAGCCAGGAACACAAGAAACAGGCCAGACTTTTAGTGGACCGAAACGGTGAGTTCTCTGGATAGCGCTTGTCTTCAAACATCGCTGCCTTATGTTTTTAGGTCTAATTCTTTATCGTTCCAGCATTTGCCGGTTCCAAGATTGATTTCATTTCTCATTCGGTTAGTTTCCTGGTTAGGAATGCCTATCTTTGAAATGCCTGTCTGAGTGAACGAATCATGAAGCGATACAATGCAGCATTGACCTGCTCCTCACCCATAATATCCAATAGTCGGAAGCATAGCGTAGTTAAATCCTTCTGTAGTTTACTGATTCAATCGGTATCGCTTCTGATTCTAAGCCTGAGCTTCCTTAGCTGTTCGACTTTCCCAAAAGATGAATGGGATGCCAATGTGGGAGCGTTGGATTACGATCAGGCAGTCATCAACATGGGCCCCCCCTCTTCCCAGGCCACGCTATCTGACGGTTCCATCGTGGCGGAATGGCTGTTGCGCCGAGGTAGAAATCAGTTCTTTGTCATGGACAACACTCCAGGTTTTGGTATGCAGAACATTACTGAAATGGGTAGCCCGGATTTCTATCTTCGTCTTGTTTTTGACGAAAACGGCAAGTTACTATCCTGGAAACGCGTCGCGAAATAGTGGCCTTATTTCGCTGGATTAAAAGAAAAGCTCGAGAATAACATCATGAACCAAACTCCTGGAAATTTTTGGGATCGTCTTTCCAACCTGACGATCGGGCTTTTGCTGGTGGTGGTATTTTTTGGAATCGCTATCTGGTTTTTCCCTGTCCTCAAACACAAGGAAAACCTGTTGCGAATGAAATACCAGATGCAAAAAGCAGTGGATTTGGAAAAAGAACGCGCCGAAGATCTCAAGATCCAAATCCAGGCTTTGAATGAAGATCCTTTAACTATCGAAAGAGAAGCCAGAGCCACTCTGGGTTATGTCAAAAACGGAGAGTATCTCATCAGGTTCGATATCTCCGAGTTTGACGAATAATCAGAGTGATCAATCTCCTCAACAGGCTTCCGTTTAAATGGTCATGATTTCTTTTTCTTTATTCGCCAGGTGCTGATCCACTTTACCGGTGTAATCATCAGTGATTTTCTGAACCTGTTTTTCTGCTGTCTGAATTTGATCTTCAGTAAATCCTCCCTGCTTGCCCAGTTTTTTAAGGTTTTCTAAAGCCTCACGTCGAACATGGCGAATAGCAACCCGCCCATCTTCCGCCATTCGCTTGGCAATTTTTGTAAACTCTACCCGTCTTTCTTCACTCAATTCAGGTATTGAAATACGGATGATCTTTCCATCAATAACTGGCGTTAATCCCAGATTAGCTTTCAAGATCCCTTTCTCAATTGTGTGTACAGTGGTGAGATCCCAGGGCTGAATCACCAGAGTCCGGGGCTCTGGAGTCGTAATTCCAGCTAATTCCCGTATTCGCATTTGCCCGCCGTACGCCTCCACCAGGACGTTTTCAATCAAACTTGGAGACGCTTTACCTGTGCGTACAGTGGTGAATTCGTGAGTGACCACTTCTTCTGTCTTGGCCATCTTTTCTTCAGCTTCAAGAAGTATTGTATCTATATCCATAACGGTTGTTCGGTTCTTTTTATGATTGAAAGTGTAACCAGGAGCGCTGCTTGCATGCAAAAAAAGAATCCATGCTGCTCTGACTCCTCCTCCATTTAATCTCCTACAATTGTCCCAACCTTCTCGCCCAGAACAACACGCTCAATGTTATGTTCCACAAACATGTCAAAAACAATAATAGGGGTGCCATTTTCACGGCATAAAGAAAAAGCCGCAGCATCCATGACTTTCAACTGATTCATCAACGCATCATGAAAACTAACCTGATCAAATTTTTTGGCGTCCGGATTCTTTTCCGGATCACTGTCATAGACCCCATCCACCTTGGTCGCTTTCAGCAAGGCATCCGCTCCTATTTCGTTAGCTCTTAAAGCAGCCGCAGTATCCGTAGAAAAGAATGGGTTGCCAGTTCCGCCACCGAAAATAACCACTCTATTCTTTTCCAAATGTCGAATCGCTTTCCGTCGAATAAAAGGCTCCGCTACACGAGACATCTCGATAGCGCTTTGAACACGAGTGGGAGTCCCAAATTTTTCCAGCGCATTCTGCATCGCTAAAGCATTAATCACCGTAGCCAACATGCCCATGTGATCACCAGTTGTTCGATCCACTCCTTTCTCACTCCCTGGTAAACCTCGAAAAATATTGCCCCCGCCGACAACAATTGCGATTTGAACGCCCAGGGCACGCACTCTTCCAATCTGGGCTGCAATACTTTGGACAACATCGTGATCAATCCCGACACCAGCAGGCCCGCCAAGCGCTTCACCACTTAATTTCAACAAAATGCGCTGGTATTTGGGCTGAGGTTGGTCCGCTGCATCTCCGGGATTTATTCCCGCAGCGCTTTGGTTATTTGATGAGGAAGAGGAGGGTGTTTCGTTCATAAAAGAGGCTTTCTTTGATTGCAATCTTCGATCAAAGTCCGATGCATGTTGGGCGCTCATCGGTCAGTTGAACAGGAAAATTTCCAACCTTTTTCAACAGACACTCATCCTGCCTCACCCGCTTTAGCTGGTTTACGAATTTTTTCTGACACGCCGAAGTCATTGGCAGGTTTCGACCCTCCAGGAAACGGCAAATGGCAGATGATGGAAACATTGTTGGATCCATCCGGGGTTTGCCCTGTTCAAGCGTGGACTCAAATAGAACCACTCAGCGCTGGAGTTCTTTGGGAATGGATTGCTGAACATCATGTACCTTCTCCATCGATTGAACTCCCAAAAATGAATGAGGGAGAGTTGAAATGGAATTGGCTTTATATCACCCGACGAGCTTCAGTTTCCCAATACGATCAGCTTCTAAGCCTGGTTTACCCGCCCGAATATAAAAATCTACCCAACCTTGCTTGCATAGCGCTTGAAGGCAGTTCATTTCATGGAACGCATGGCCGATCCTGGAAAACCTCTTTGGGCAACCTTCATCTATCTACATCAATCCACCCAGAGCATTATCCACTCCTTTCATTTCAGGGCTCGGAATGGGTAATGGCAGCCGCCTGCGCCACGAGGGAATCGCTGATCAGCGCCGGCGTTTCGAGTAGCGAACTCAAAATCAAATGGATGAATGATGTCCTTGCAAGCTCCAGAAAAATTGCAGGAGCGCTTACAGGGTCCAAATGGACTGGAAAAAGGCTGGACCGCCTGGTATGGGGCATCGGGGTTAACGTATTGAAAACTCCTGAGCTTCCAGAGCGCACTCCACTAACTACTGATCCTGTCAGCCTACGGGAAACATTATCTTTTCAAGGGATCAATATATCTCAGCATTTGGAGCGACAACTTTTTTGGGGGTTGCTGTTTCAAATCCTGGCGCAACTGGCTTTTCATTTCCGAAACATCTGGTCTCTGGGAATGAAGGGTATATTCACTCAGTACAATGACGCCTTGGCCTACCTGAACCAGCCTGTACAAGTATTGGATGAGGGCTCTGGAATGGTTATGGATGAAGGGATTTTTAAAGGTGTTGAAACCGACCTTTCTCTTCAACTCCAGACAACACAGTACTCCAAGGCGGTTAAATACAAAAAAGGCCGAATACGATCAGTCAATCATATCCACAAAATCCCAAGGCTATAGAACATCCGGAGATTGAAACTCAATCAATCACGAACTGAGAATGACTCGGCCAACGCAACAGCTTTGACCATGGCTTTGGATTTGTTAACTGTTTCCTGATACTCTTTTTCCGGATCCGGAGCATGAACCCATCCACCGCCTGCCTGAATGTATGCGAAACCGTTCTTTAACAGAGCCGTTCGAATTGTAATACAGCAATCCAGGTTTCCATTGAAAGAAAAGTAACCGACACAACCACCATAGGAACCTCGTGTGTTCTCTTCCATTTCTGCAATAATCTGCATTGCCCGGATTTTGGGAGCGCCTGAGAGTGTTCCAGCCGGAAAGGTTGCCCTCATGAGTTCGTAAGGACTGCTGGATGACGAAAGTTTTCCTTCAACTTGAGAAACAATGTGCATGACATGACTGTACCGCTCAATGACCATCAGGTCTTTCACCTGTACTGTGCCATAGTCACATACTCGCCCAATATCATTTCGAGCCAGGTCCACCAGCATAACATGCTCCGCCCGCTCCTTAGGATCCGCGAGCAAATCTTTCTCATACTTGACGTCTTCCTCTTCAGTCGCGCCTCTTGGACGAGTGCCAGCGATGGGTCGAATCTCTACTTTTTGATTTTCCAGCCTGACATGAATTTCCGGAGAAGCGCCAACCAGTGAAAACCCATCTAATTCCAACAGAAACAGATAAGGAGACGGATTGATAGTCCTGGCTGCACGGTACACATCCACTGGAGAAGCGTTTAGCGGACAGGAAAACCTTTGCGACCCGACAACCTGAATAATATCTCCGGCCTGAATGTATTCCTTAGCCTTGCGCACATTCTGAAGGAACACGTCTTTAGGCATATTGGAAGTGATTTCCAATTCAGGAACTTCGCCCCCCAATGCCACCGGTGGCACATCAACAGATGTTCTTAACTGTGTTTCCAACGCTTCAATCCTGCGCTCAGCATCTTCGTACGCAGCGTCAGCAGAGTCAAATTCATCCAGACATGCGTTAGCTAACAAAGTCATCGTCTGAGCAGCGCGATCAAATATGACCAGATCTTCTGCAATAAAAAAATACATGGTAGGAATTCCTAAATCATCATTTGTTGATCGAGGAACTACCGGCTCAACATCATGTATAAACTCGTACCCAAGAAACCCTACAGCTCCTCCGGAAAACCTTGAATTAAGTTCTGAATCCACCGGCCGATACCGTTTCATGTAATTTTCTAAAGCCACCAAACCATCTGAAATTACACGATTTTCCGAACCCGAACTGCCCTGCCCGGCATGGGTCGGAGCTACTTCCACCCGATCGATTACTTTGCCATCCTCAATAATCTCCACCTGATTCCCCCATTGGCGGATCAGCGCTCGCGGATTAGATCCAACAAATGAATAACGCCCCAGACGTTCTCCACCCTCTACCGATTCAAACAGGAAGGACTCCCCTTTTCCGCGTAACTTCAAGTATGCAGAAAGAGGCGTCTCCAGGTCAGTAAGTAACTTTTTCGTCACCGATATCAGATTGCCTTCCTTTTCGGCTAGTAATCTGAATTGATCTCTGTCAGGACAAAGCATGGTTATTTAAAATACCCCAAAAATAAAATTCCTAAAGATTCGCCATTACAGGACGCACAGGTATTCCTCTCTCAGCAAGATACTCCTTCACATCGCCCACTGTAAATTCTTGAAAATGAAAAATACTGGCAGCCAATACGGCATCCGCTTTACCTTGATCCAATGCCTCTGCCATGTGCTCTAAAGAACCAGCCCCCCCGCTGGCAACTATGGGAGCTTCCACCAGTTCAGATATCTTCCGGGTAATTTCCAAATCAAAACCCGCTTTTGTCCCGTCGGCGTCAATACTGTTCAATACGATTTCACCGGCTCCCAAAGATACGGCCTTCTCCGCCCATTCAATGGCGTCCAGTCCCGTCGGCTTTCTTCCTCCATGAGAAAATACTCCCCATTGGCCCGGCGCGATTTGCTTGGCATCAATGGAAACTACAATGCATTGGCTACCAAATTTTTCAGCGCCCGCTTTAATTAAACCAGGATCCTTCAGCGCGGAAGAATTAATACTGATCTTGTCAGCTCCGGCTCGAAGCATCAGATACATGTCCTCAAGAGAGCGAATGCCCCCTCCCACTGTCAGGGGCATAAAACACTGATCAGCTGCGCGCTCAATGACATCAATCATGGTGTCACGTCCGTGAGCGCTGGCGGTAATATCAAAGAAAACCATCTCATCCGCGCCCTGTTCATTGTATCGCAGAGCCAGTTCCACAGGGTCCCCGACATTTTTCAACTCACCCGCTTCAGCTCGACCGAACTGAACCCCTCTGGTGACTTGACCATCATGCACGTCCAAACATGGAATGACTCTTCTTGCTAACATCGATTCAGGCTGGAAGATTAATATATTGGATTCCGTACGAACCGCTTTTACTTTCTAAACTTACTTGTACTTGATTGCATGCGAACAACGCCAACCTAAATCCAGTCAAGGCGTTGGAAAAGAAAAGATTCGATTCGGTTTATAAAAAAACCATGACGCCGATATGACATCATGGCTTGAAATGTAAACTTTCGGATGAAAATTTAATTTGGAACGCTGATTAAGCGCCTGTCTTCGGTCTGAATTTTCCACCTTCGTTGACGAACAACTTCTTGTTGTACAGAATCTGGTTCAACGAATTGATTGGGTTCGAAGCAGAAAACTTGTATCCCACATCTTTTTGGACTTTGTCCAGAATGTCATGTTTGTTCAACGGACCATCCTTGGTTACCATAATTACAGCCTCTTTGAGAGAAACTGAATTTTTTGCTCTCTTACCGCGACCTCCGCGACCTTTACGAGCAGGAGCCTTCTCAACAGCGCCTTCTGTGGTAACTTTTGCAGGTCTCCCTGGTTTAACAGCTACAGAACTGGTGCCTCCCAAGGCTTGTTCGATTTGTTTTAAACGCTCTTCGAGTTCTTTTTTCTCCTGAACAAGTGAATTGCGTGTTTCAATGAATTGCTTTAACGGATCATTAACGTTTTTCATAATTTTTACTTAAAAGCCTGTCCTCATCAAACAAAGACAGCTTTCTGTCTCCTACATCCCCACAAGATACTGACCCTGTAAGATTTAGGCATTTCGGTTGTTTTGTATTGAATCAGGCTGAAAGGAGCAGTTCTATGAGGTAATCCATTCCTCAATTCAATTAACTATTCCTTGATCACTTTCAACTAATCCAT
Organism: Verrucomicrobiia bacterium; assembly: GCA_030432175.1. GTDB lineage: Bacteria > Verrucomicrobiota > Verrucomicrobiia > Limisphaerales > JAUIHU01 > JAUIHU01. Next base: position 11,783 of record JAUIHU010000010.1, read on the forward strand.
AAGTTGATTAAAAATCCAACTTAATCAAGTTAAATATTAAAAGAATAGAATTTATTTTACATTTTTATGTTTAGCGACTCTCTTCACCACAATAAGAATTAAACTTTCAAACCAGTGACTCGACCGATTATTTGACTCCAAACTAACAACTTTGATCCCTTCAGAATGATATTCTGTTCACTCACATTTAGCGCTCATCAATTAACAAGCGCTGACTCTTAACTGCAACGTGCAGACTCATGATCCCTCCCGCAAACTCAGTTACCTTTATGTCTTTGACTCCCAACTTTTCCAGTTCTTCCCAAAGCCCGGCTTGAGCGGGATACTTTTCAAGCGATTCAGAAAGATATCCATAAGTATCCGCATCTCCATAAAAAATTCTACCAAACCAGGGAATCAGAAATTTAAGTTGAAGAGTGAATAAAAGCCTCCAGAATTTGTTTCTGGGTTTTCCCAAATCAAGAACCGCCAATCGGCCTCCTGGTTTCAACAGTCTCCACAGCTCCCTCAATCCTCCACTAAAATCCGAAAGGTTCCGTAATCCGTACGCGATTGTCACAACATCAAAAGCTTCATCTTCAAACGAGATGTTCAAAGCATCTCCCTGAATAAATCGAAGTCGTCTGGAGCCTTGTGCTTCACCAATCTGTTTCAGCCGCTGGCCAGCAATATCCAACATGGCTGGCGAGAAGTCCAAACCGACTGAATCCGCTCCAAGCTTCGCCATCCTCAATGTGATATCCCCGGTTCCACAACATACATCCAAGGCTTTGGTCCCTTGAGAAATACCACATTGCCTGACCATGGTACGCTTCCACAAACGGTGCATTCCAAGACTCTGCAAGTCGTTCACCAAATCATAATGCCTGGCAATCTTCTCAAATAGGATATTGACTCGATGAGCGCGCTCTACGCCAGCTTCATAGTATTTATTACCCATAAATTTGCTTTCAAGTTATCTCGTCCACCAATATTTTCAGCAAATAATGTTGTGATTGATTAAAGAAAATAAATGTCAGATGCAGGACCTCCCCGTTCGTTTCGTTGGTTCTCCCAGCGACAAACATCGTTTTCCATCAGGCAAGTAGTTCAATTTGAGGATTTCCGGTGCGGACCCTTCATCAAGCCCTCTAAACGCCCAAATAAAGGTCATGGATTCAGTTTGCAATGAGTTTTTGGCGCCCTATACTGCCTTGTCTGAATAGGTGGACGTCCCGTCACTGCTTCAACGGATTGGATTACAGCTGGCGACGACAGGAAAGACATCAATGAATTAATTTTCATTAGCAATCAAGCCACCAACATGGTCTTGCTTGCCAACACCTGTTAAGTAAATTTTTAACCCGGAATAAACAACAGACGATTGATTTTATATGCGTTTCCCTTTGGCGCTTTCACTCAGAATCGCTAAGCACATCATGAAGCATAAGTTGCTTCGAACCCCAAAGTTCGCATTGGTGCTTCAGCTTGAACCCCTTCACACCTGCAATCTGACCTGCACTGGATGCGGTCGTATCCGGGAGTACTCAACCAGCTTAAAAGACATGATGTCACTGGAAGATTGCCTTAACTCTGCCAACGAATGCGATGCCCCAATGGTTTCTGTTTGTGGAGGTGAACCGTTAATTTACCCCAAAATTGAAGAATTAGTAGAAGGTCTACTTGAACAAAAACGAATCGTTTATATCTGTACCAACGGTATGTTCATGCGCAAGAAAATGCGCGCCTACTTGTCCAGCATCTATGACTCGTCTCTGGAGCCCAAACTTAAAGAGTTGCTGGATGCCAAGCTGATTTCAGAAAAAGAAGCTGCAGAAATCCGTCTTGGCAAAGAAAAAGGCAAATCAGTGATTCGCCCCACTCAATGGATGTATTGGAATGTTCACGTAGATGGACTGGAGTACACGCACGATTTAATTGTTGAGCGTGAGGGAGTGTTTCAAGAATGCGTCCTGGCTATGCGAATGGCTAAAATACTTGGATTTCAGGTTGCCACGAACACCACTGTCTACAAGGAAACCAACATGAAAGAAATCGAAGATATGTTCGCTTTCCTTTCAACTCTTGAAGTGGACGGGCACACTATTTCTCCTGGTTACGATTACGACGCCGCCAAGAAAGATATGATGAAACGTCTGAATATAAATCCTGACGACTTTTATCTAACACGCACTATGACCAGGGAGAAGTTTGCCAAAATTGAGGAATGGAGCCAGGATTTCAATATTTTCGGCACCCCGGTCTATCAGGAATTTCTAGCCGGTAAACGCGAACTGACTTGCACCGCCTGGGCTATCCCAACCCGGAATATTCGAGGCTGGAAAGCCCCCTGCTACCTGATGACTGACGGTCATTACGATCAATATCAGGAAATGCTGGAAAAAGTGGATTGGGAAAAATATGGAGTCGTCGACGGCGAAGCTCGCGATCCTCGCTGCGAAAACTGCATGGTACATTGCGGTTATGATCCAAGCGGAGCCTTAGGCACCAACTACCAGCGCGGCGATAACTGGAAGAACTTCAAATACAACTTCGGTCCCAAGCCTTCGTTCAACGCCACCGGACTTAAAATCGAAGCCTTCAATGGTGTTTCCATAGGCAAAGGACACCTGGCTGAGGCTAAAGCGTCTCTTCGAAATCAGGATCACTGTGATTCGGCAGCCGCCAATGCCTCAGACCAATGCAGCAACTCAGAAACTGCAACTGAGACATCACACGCTGTAAAATAAAGAAAGCAATATTGACAGCGCATCGGCTTCCAGAGCTAGCTTGAATCCATGGATTACTTCGAGTTACTCGGGCTGAACAAACTCCCTTACCTGGATCCCAGACAGGTAAGGGATGCGTTTCATCGTCTTTCGACAAAGTATCATCCAGATCACTTTCATCAGGATTCGGATGATGCTCGTCGAGAGGCGCATGAGAAATACACATTGCTCAATACCGCAAACCAGACTCTGACTGATCCGGTGCGCCGACTGATGTATTTATTGAGCCTGGACGAGACTTGCCCCGAAAAAACCTCTCCTTCACTCTCTTCGGTTCAAGAAGCATCTTCAGATCTAGTCGATCTGTTAATGGAAACAGGAATGCTGTGTCAAAATGTGGACAGGTTCATGGTCAAAAAAGAACAAACCAATTCACCCATGGTAAAAGTCCACCTCTTCAAGGAGGGTATGGAATGGAAATCAAAATTAGATACTTTACAGGATAAAATCCAGGCGAAGTACGACGGCGTTATTCAAGAAATCAAAGATTTGAACCCGGTTTGGAGCCTGACAGATACTGGCAAAAACTTTCAAAATCACCGCCAAACCATCGAAAACTGCCTTCAAAAACTGAAGTCTCTGGATCGCGCCAGCTCTCAGATTAAGGAACGACAAGTTCGGTTATTCTTTTGAAGCGCATCGAAATCATCAGAGCCAAAAAGCCTCACAATGTCACTTCAGCCAATCTGGCACACTGATTGCTAAATTAGAATTGTGACATTTGATATTGAAATTGATATCGACTTGAAAGCGAAAAACCTGCCCCTTATCCAAACTCATTTCGGATAAGGACAAATCCCCTCAATATCCCACCTGTCACGTCGAGTTTTCTATTATCGAAAACAGAGTTTCATCAGCAAACTCATTCGACGCCCGCGAAATCTTCAACTAAATAGTGCAGGATTCGATGCCCCACATCGAATCCTGCATTTTTATAAACTTGAACAGCCTTGAGTTGCAAGCTGGATTTTCTAATCCGTTCCAGCTTCTGAATCGAGAGCCGCAAGCAAATCTGAAAACATCTGCCTGCCTTTGCTGGCATCCAGCTTTTTGGGGCGACTCGAACACTGCCTATCTATGGTATCTTCAGGAAGCTCATCCAGAAATGCCGACGGATGACAAGGGGTCACTTCTCCATATCGCTTGCGCCCGGAACAATATGTGATCCGTAAACTCTCCATTGCCCGAGTAATCGCCACATAAAACAACCTTCGCTCTTCGTCCAGAGTTCCCTCTACTTTGGATCTACTATGCGGCATCAACCCCTCTTCAACGCCAACCACGTGAACGCGCGGAAACTCCAAACCTTTACAACTATGCGCAGTGATAAGCGTCACCCAATCTCCGCGCGATTCTTCATCCTGATTCTGCTTCCAGTCAGCATCCAATGAAAATCTCTCCAAAGCCTGCTGGAGCCGGACTTTGCCGGTGCGTCCAGATATTTGATCCACGACACTGACAGAATCCTCTGACTCACTATCCAATTCTTCAGCCAGTTCCCTGACATTGATAATTCTGTTCTCAGCAGCCTCCACCTCTTTCTCAAATTTTCTGATCTCTTCCCAATACCCGATTCCTTCCATAAATGCCACCGCCCAGGTCCCCAGCTCGATTTCTTTGGATTCTAACGAATCAGACACAGCTTCAGCCCATTCTACGAACTTTTCAACAGCATTGATGGCGCGTGTGGACAATCCGGTTGTATTGCCGGATTCTTGAGAAATGACACGCTGCATAGCCTGAAAAACCGAGACATTCCATTCATGGCTTAATCCTATCAAGCTTTCCATGGACTTCGGGCTTAGCCCTCTTGGAGGAGTGTTTGCAATCCGCAACAAACTGGCGTCATCATCATTATTCTGAAGAAATTTAAGATAGGCCATGAAATCTTTGATCTCTTTCCGATCAAAGTAACTTTGCCCTCCAATGAGCTTATAACGAATTCCGGACTGTCTGAGAGCTGTTTCCAATGGACGCGCCTGAAGGTTTGTCCTAAAAAGAATGGCCTGATCCCTCCATGGGATTCTAAGTGTCAACCTTTCCATTTCTATGTGATCTGCCACAGCTTTAGCTTCAGCGTGTTCATCTGCAAACCCAACCACAGGAACAAGCTCCCCATGACCTTTATCAGACCACAAACTCTTTTCACGCCGCCGAGCATTATTCTTAATCAACGCATTAGCTGTTTTTAAAATAGAATTTGTAGAACGATAATTCTGCTCCAGTTTAACTATTTTAAGTTCCGGAAAATACTTTTCCAGATTCAGCAAATTTGCAATCTCAGCCCCACGCCAGCCATAGATACTCTGATCATCATCTCCCACCACACAAAGGTTTCGGCTCTTTTCTGTTAATTTTAAAAGCAACCGAAACTGAATCGCGTTGGTATCCTGATATTCATCCACCATGACATACTGAAACTGGTCTTGATAAAATTTCAGGACCTCGGGAAACTCCTCAAACAATTTCAGAGGAAGCAAAAGCAAATCATCAAAATCAACTGCGTTACTGGCTTTGAGCGCCGCGCAATACTGTTTGAGCACATTTTGATAAACATAATCCACGGCGGCATCTGACGGCCCCAAGCCTGTCGCCATTCCATTCCTCAACCGACTGAAAGCTCCAAGCATTTCTCGCGGATCAATTTTTGTATCCCCAAGCGAAATTCTGCTTAAAATTTTCTTTAATATCCCCAACTGGTCAGATTCATCGTATATAACAAAGCTCTTCTTATACCCAAGCTGATCAATGTGCTGTCTTAATATACGGGCTCCAAGTGAATGAAATGTTGTTAGCAAGGGAAGAGTCCCAGCTGGCTGAGCCTTGAGTGTCTTTTTCTTAGGAACAATGATTTTACGGATACGGTCCCGCATCTCTCTGGCTGCCTTGTTCGTGAAAGTTACTCCCAGGATTTTTTCACCTTCCACACCATTTTGAATCATGTATGCGATCCGTGAAGTAATCACACGAGTCTTTCCTGTCCCTGCGCCGGCCAGAATCAATAACGGCCCATCCACAGCACGCACAGCTTCTTGTTGCTGCGGGTTCAGCTGTCTTAATAGTCGCATAGAAAAATAAAGACGGATCCAGGATGGGTCCGCCCAACATAAATAGAATTATAGTCTTAACCGATGGACAATGGACTGAATTCACAGCCAGGTTACTCTGCGGGGTGTCGTCACGTTGAGCTTCAACATCAGGACTGAGGAGGATCCTTTTGCTTAAACAATTCGGAAGGATCGGAGAGATTCATTGCAGATAAATCCAGGCGATTATCAGGGTCTCTTTGTTCGGCTTTTACGAATTGCTCAGCCACCAGTGTCACGGATTCAGCCGCATAATGTTTCACTGCGCCAACAGTAGTAGATTTATTAATAAAAATAACCACCAGCAGGCAATTGTCGTCTATCGCAAGGATTAGCATGCTGTAATTATCGCCCTGCTGAAACACAGTGCTGAATGTTCGCTCCTGAACCAAACCTGCAATACTTTCATTGGCAGCAAACGATGCTGAAGCCAGAGCAGCCAGAGTCACAGTATCAACCTCCAGATCTCCTTGTTGAGTAATCAGGAAACCGCCTTTATCGATCACCATTGCTCCTGAGGCGTCAC
>JAUIHU010000605.1 GCA_030432175.1 Verrucomicrobiia bacterium
GGTAGCCAATTGTTACATGGGGAGGATGGGGCTCATCAACAGCGGTGGCGCATCCGGAAGTAACGATTTTGCTGAGGCTACTGCGACTGCGGTGGTTAACAAACGCGCTGGAGGGATGGGGTTGATTTCTGGCAGAAAAGCCTTTCAACGGCCGATGGAAGAAGGTGTGGAACTGTTGAACACGATCCAGGATGTGTACCTTTGCCCGGAAGTAACTATTGCTTGACACTGTGCAGATACTTCAAGAATTACGGGATTTCCACAGATTGCACAAGAGCCAACCACAGATGGTATTAGCTGGCGCAAAGAAAAACTGAAATGTGATTCAAGTTGGGTGGCGTTCCCAGGTCGGGCACACTTTTTTAGCGCCCAAAATCAATTCTGTTTCCTTTTCCGTGCGATCCGTGGATTCCGTGGTTGTAGAACCAAATCCTGAATTTACAGATCGCAAGCCCTGCATCCTTCATCAAAAAACTGTCAAATTTTTGGGTGTCAAAGATTATTGAGTGCTGGGTGTGATATTTCGGGATTTTCATTTAAGAGAAAAACTTGTTAACTCTCACCATGAAATCATTTTTTTCCTCGTTAATCTGCCGGTTGAGCGTGTCGTTTTTTGTTTTAACCCTGGCAGATGTGACATCAACCAGCGGAGCGGGAGAGATACCTGAAGGCTATCAACTCGTCTACTCTCAGGATTTTGATTGTGAAGAATCGGTTGGAGACTTCGAGATGACAGACCCACAGGCATGGAGGTTCTCCACAAATGGCAATGGTTCCGGAGCGATGGAACTTTTTAAAGCCAGCGATTATCGGGCGAGGGTTCGTTCTCCTTACAATATCGCATTGTTGCGCGGTCATCAGTTCGGAGATTTTATCCTGGAACTCGACATGCAACAAACAGGGCGTGAGTATGGACATCGTGACATGTGTCTTTTTTTTGCGGCGAAGGACACGACTAATTTCTATTATGTTCATATGGCAACCGTGGCTGATCCCAATGCGCACAACATTTTTCTGGTGAATGACGAGCCGCGTCGAAACATAGCGAAGAAGACAACTGACGGTGTGGAGTGGGGAACGGAAGTTTGGCGGCATGTCCGGTTGGAGCGGACCGTAGCAGATGGCAAAATCCGAGTGTTTTATGAAGACATGGACACTCCGATCATGGAGGCCGAAGACAAGCATTTTGACTTTGGTAGAATCGGTGTTGGATCATTTGATGACACGGGAAAAGTCGATAATATTCACGTCTGGGCTCCAGAACTGGCGCCAGAAAAAGAAGGCTTCTTTCGTTGAACTATCAGTTGAATTTCATTCATTCATTCATTTTGACTGACTTGAAACATTATGAGCCTGAAAGATAAAGCATCTGAGATGATTCCCGATAAGGGTAAATCCACGGACTCCAAGCGGTTGATGTCGCTGGATGCGTTACGTGGTTTTGACATGTTCTGGATTGTTGGCGCCAGCGGACTTTTCGTCGGGCTGGAAAAGATCAGTGACAATGCTATCTTTCGAGCCATTGTCGGGCAGCTGGAGCATGTGGAGTGGGAAGGATTTGCTTTTTATGATCTGATCTTCCCTCTCTTTGTATTCATGATCGGTGTTTCGATTGTGCTTTCACTTTCAAAATCGATTAATAAAGGAGGAATGGGTAAAACATACCTGAAAATATTCAGGCGCTCTCTGCTGATTTATGTGTTGGGCTTGTTTTACTATGGAGGGATTTCGGATGGGATGGATCAGATCCGCTACGTAGGTGTTCTGCAGAGACTGGCAATTGCTTACTGCATCACGGCTTTGCTTTTCTGTCATATGAAATGGAAAGGGTTGTTGATCACATGTTGGGGAATACTGATTGGGTATTGGGCATGTTTGACATTTATTCCATTTCCAGGAAGTGAGGAAGGTCGTTATACGATTGACCATAACCTGACTCGATACATTGATAGTATCTGGTTGCCGGGGAGGCGTTGGAATGGCGATTGGGATCCAGAAGGATTGTTCAGTAACCTGACGGCTGTGGCATCGTGTATTTTCGGTGTTCTGGCAGGGTTGTTAATCCAGAATAATAAGTTTTCAGATTTGAAGAAAGTGCAGATGCTTGGAATAGGAGGAGTTGTAGCTTTAGGAGTAGGGTTTCTTTGGGGAATGCAATTTCCAGTCATCAAGAATATCTGGACTTCAACTTATGTTTTGGTTGCCGCCGGGTATAGCGCTTTGCTGTTGGGTTTATTTTATTGGGTTATTGAAGTCTTGAAATTTCGGCTCTGGGCGATGCCATTTGTTTGGATTGGGATGAATCCAATCACGATTTATATGTCGGCTAACTTGCTGGAGTACCGTGATTTGGCGTTGCGGCTGGTAGGAGGAGAAATTCAGTCAAGTCTGGGTCGTTTTGGGGAATTGGTCGCAGCCCTCGTCGCAGTTGGGATGGTCCTGGCTCTGGCTAGGTTTATGTATCAACGAAAAATCTTTTTACGTTTATAAAGTTCTTTCAGAATTTATTTCTCTTAAATTGAACAAGGAAGAGCCCCTGGACGCACACGCGAAATGTCCAAGGGCTCTGTTTCTTTGATTGGTCTAACAATGCAAACCAATCAATTTTGATTTATTACGTAATGATTATGGCTTGGTTATCTCAAAAGTCGAGTACTAAGTCATTTGTGTTATTCTCGCACAGCACGGTAATATGTGTTGCTGCTAGCGCTGGTGTCAGGGGTGAATGGTGAAGTAGCCCCATCTACTGGTTCGTATGTTCCGTCTACGGTTTCGGAGGAGTAGAGCACACCTTCGAAATTAATCGCAATCGAACCGTCACTGTTGACTTCCAGACTGAGTGTAGGAGCAGTTGGGTCAACAACCAGTTCAGGTTCATCGGTTCCACGCACACGATAAGCTTTTAGGGCGCTGGATTCTGTTCCATTGACCAGAGCGCGTGAGCCGTCAGCATTAACAGTGAACCACTCAACGTTGGCGCCACCGCCTCCTTCAAACCAGAGCAATCGCATGAAGTAAATACCAGGCTTGGTCACTTCAAAGAGGAACACAGTATCAGCAGAACCGCGACCTCCGTCGAATTTACCAAGGGAGATGAACTTTTGTTCTTCAATGTTGTCCGACCAGATGCCTGTGGTGACCTCAAAACCATCATCACTGTTGACGACCATTTCGTAAATGCCAGCTTCAGGCAGCTCTACAAAGGTCAAAGCTTCGGCTGCAATGTTGTCATTGACAGAGCCAACTCCAGGAATAGGAAGGTCAGGTCCGAAATTCCCGGCGGTACCGGAGTCCTG
>JAUIHU010000606.1 GCA_030432175.1 Verrucomicrobiia bacterium
GTTGGCGCGCTACAAGGTATTTCAAACAAGAGTAGGCATAAGACTCTTTAAAGACTGACTCAGCTTCATCAAATGAAAACTCTCCAGTTTCAAGTTTCTGGATTAATGGATCCAGCTGCATTTCGCGCGCTTCTTCTTTCAGACGCTGCAAGCGCACCCACAATCTCCATTGACGGTGAGATTTCTGGAGTTGGTTCAATTGAATTCCGGTGCGTTCAAGTATGTTTATTGGGTTTGAATCCAGTTGCATGGAATCGGCCTTGTCCTGATTCCACTGCCATTGTTCCATCCATTCTGCCAGCTGTGATCTGAACTTCGATAATTGATCCAGAAAAGAGTCAATCATCGAGTATAGCTGAGTTCCAAACTTCAGGAACACACGCCCCTCGCCCTGATACCGAAGCAAGGTCTGAGTCCACTGCTCATAGGCGGAAATGTCGTCTTCAGCAAGTTCCAGCCGGAGTTCTTCAAATCGCTGCCGCCACTCCAAATCCGGCTGTAAATCTCTTCGATCTATTTCCGGTCCGGTCCAGAGAGATCCAAATTTTTCTTTCAACTCGCTCGCCAGCGCTTCGTAGTTGCGGAGGGCTTCCTGATAAGCCGAGATGTCTGCGAGACAGGATTGCATGTCTTCAATTTCAGGAGCTTGCGCCAGCCCCAGAGTCCGAGCGACTTTTTTACGGAATCCACCTACCTTGAAGAAACGCATGACAGCGTTGGTATCTTCGATTTCCCGCCATTCGGAATACCATTCACGAAAGGGCGCTTCTCTGGCCGCTTCCGGCTCAATACCGTACCTGCCCAACCGCTGCAGGGCTTGCATGAGTAACGCCCCTTTTTCAAATCCTTGTTCCGCCAGTTCTCTCAGCTTTTTTGTTTCATGCTCTTTGAAAAATGCTTCTGGAGCGTCCGGCATTTGTACCATCAGCGCTATGAACTCGGCTCCACTCCATATCGATTCCCAGTTTGCCCAACTTCTCTCCGGAATCTGAAGTTTATTGGTGACGGTTTCCCAACCCTCTGCGATGGATCTCAGTTCATCCTGTATCTGGCGAAGCCGGGTTTCTCCGCTTTCTTCAAATTCCGGGCTCCAATCCTGCAAGTCAACCGGATAGAGTGGATGGTTTCTTGGATCAGGAAAATCTGCGGAGCGAATGCGGATCAGTTCCAGTTGATCCAGAGCTTTCTGAACCCAGTCATCACCATGCGTTTCCACATCTTCAAATTCCCACGACGGCATGCGACGGGTTTTTCCCATCAGCATTCCGAAACAACGGTATGCGGTCATGCCGTTGGAGAGCGGAGAATGCAGCGCTCGGACGTATTGGTTCAGCTCTTTGCGCATTTCTTTCAGTCTGGAAGTGTCACGATCCCAATGCTCAGGAGCTTTGATCCCTGAAACTTCCATAGCGTCTCTGAACTGCTGGATGATTTCATTTTTACCCGCTTTGTTTGAGTGAGCTTCCAAACAGAAAGGTCCGAGTCCGGCTCGTTTGAGGCGTTGTTGAACCACTTCCAGCGCGGCTCGCTTTTCAGCGACAAACAAAACGGACTTACCTCTGGCGAGAGCTTGTGATATGATGTTGGCGATAGTCTGGGATTTTCCAGTGCCGGGAGGGCCAAACAAGACAAAGCTTTCACCACGATCAGCCCGTTCAATGGCTTCCAGTTGTGAGGAATCAGCTTCCAATACACAGAATGTTTCTTCAGGAGGGAGCCTTCAGACCGGGATTCGATTTCTTCAACGGAGTCCTGCTCAGATGCTGGTGAATCTTCCGTCTGACTGGGACGAAATGGAAGTCCAGGCGTATCGACCAGATGGCGCACAATGGGGTTTTCTTTCAACGCATCCAATCGTTCGCTCAGATCTTTCCACAGAAGGAACTTCGTGAACGAAAACAAACCCAGCCAGGACTCATTGCGAACCTCAAAACCCGGAATATCAGCAATGGCTTCGCGAAATCGCCGTAATACCAACGCCACGTCGACACCGGATTCATCTTCGGGTGGAGGGTTAATGCCTGGTATTCTCAACTCATAATCCCGATCCAGTTTCTCTAGCAGTGTGATGTTGATGCGTGTCTCTTCGTCCAGACGCTTCAAACGGAATCCACTGCGCACCGATTTTCGTTGCAGCGAAACTGGCATCAGAAGAATGGGAGCTTTGCGAAGCTTGGACGCAGATTCGGAATCCCGCCATTCCAATACCCCTAATGCCAAATACAAAGTATTAGCTCCCCCTTCTTCAATTGCCAGGCGAGCGTCTCTCGATAAGTTTACCAGCTGATCCAGGAGTTCATTTGGGCGGCAATCAAATCTCAGTTTCCGTTGATCTAACTCCTCATTCAGAATTTCCGGACTGGCATCCAGCTCGGCAATTGCCCCCGGCAGCTGGGATCGCCTTGGATCTGGTTTGGGAGCTGCGATCATTTGGAATTCCACGTTGGAAGCCAGTCGATCTTCCAGAGCTGCGGGATTATCCCCGGCCACTTTTATTGAACGGGCGCGACCGAAGTTGAGAAGTCGATTCCGAAGGCTCAGGTCGAGGAGTTGATATCTCCAGAGTTCGACACGGTTCTGTGGTTTGCGTTCTTCTTCCTGGCTTGGAATATCCGGATCCCAGTCTTCGGATTCAGAAAATCTTTTCCGGACCTGTTCGTTGACTTCAGACTGAAGCGTCAGTTCAGCTTCTGATTCATTATCTGGAGGCGGCGCTACAAACAAACGTCCGTCCTCGACACGAATCGGTAACGGACGCACACCCAGTTGTCTGGCGCTGCAGACATCCAGCACAAACCGGAAATTTTTATCCTTTTCCAATCGTTCCCTGGCTGTTTTTTCCACTTCGCTGAAAGGCGCTGTGTGCCCTTCCACAGCCATCGTGGTTTCAAAAACCACGATATCTCCCAGATCACATCGTTTCCTCGCCCATTGAGCATCCTCCTCAACTGGGTTGGGCAGCGATCTGGGTTTCAGCCAGCAGCCGGCAAAGGCATGACCTTTTTCGAGAAAGATCAGTGGACGCAGTCCTGCCTGTTCCAACGCTGCGGCAAATAGCAGTGTCAGATCCAGGCAATCTCCTTGGCGTGCAGTCCAGACTTCCTCAGCAAATCGAATCTTCTGTCCTGTTTTTTCAAAACTGGCTGGTGGATTGACGTAATGAATGACCCGGTCCCGAATCGCAAGGAACAGCGCTTCAACCTGTTGATAAGCGCGTAATGGTTTACCGGACTGATAGCCATCCATTCCCGAGGCGCCCACTGTTTTGGCGAGTATTTCGCTTGCCCGG
>JAUIHU010000607.1 GCA_030432175.1 Verrucomicrobiia bacterium
GGAGTTTCTGGATCTGACACCGGGATGCGCAGCTCAATCTCCGAATTCTCTGCAAAAGCAAGCGTGGTGAGATTCGGAAGTGATGGTGGAAGATTGACATCAATCGATACTCTGTTGGTGGGAGAAACTTCGATTCCATTAAAAAAAACATTTACCGGAAAGTCAGCTGTCTGATTGGCGTTTGCCGACGCTTTGACTTTCAAATAAAAATCGCGAGGCGTGTTGTCAGGATAAGGTCCCCAGACAATTCGACGCCCTGACTGGCTGGGGCTGGAAACCGGATCCGAGCTGATGATTTCCCATCCTTCTGGAACAAATTGTTCTACGACATAAAAGGTGACTTCGGCATCCGGTCGCACCTCATTCACCAATTCTATTTCTTCACCGGGCAAATAAAATTCTGGCTGAATTCGAGTAATCGTTCCCGATGGAGGTGGCAGCGCTTGAGTGATTCGATTTCCCTCAACCTCTATCCGGTCCTCCGTGGTTTCTATAAATCCTTGAAACGAACTGGAGTTCGCCGCGTCCAGGGAGGGCAGGACCGTATAATTAATAACCCGGGGCTCGGCATCAAAGAAGGGTCCCAGTCGAAGTGTTCCTTGTTCCCATATCGCAGCAATGTCCGCATCAACAAAGGACCAGCCTGCGGGTATTTTTTCCAGGACTCGATACAGTCCGGTCGCCGGGGTGGGAGTTATTTCCAGTTGAATTTCAAACGGTTCTCCCACCTTGTACCTGGAAGCCATGGTTCGATCAGCCTTTATCTTTTCCTCAGGAATTCGTTTTAATCCAGCGCTTCCAATAGTTGCAATCTTTTGTCCTGCGATGTCCAGATAACCTGACAGGATGATATCTTCAGAAAAGTCGGCCGGAGCTGTCAGACTATAGTTTAACTTCTGCAGGCCACCTTCAGTCAAGGGTCCCCAGATGATTCGATTCCCGTTTTCTATTCGATAAGGTTCGGAAAGTCCGGAAACATGCCAGCCAACAGGGATTTGTTCTTCCACCGCGTAAAGTCCCGGAGATGGCGGCAGCTCCATTTTAATTTCTACCTGAAGGATCTCCCCAGGCTGGTACCAGCGGGGAGTGCTTCTTTGTATCAGATATGCCACTGGAGGGAGCGCTTCCAGATGGGAAGGACCTTGGACGCTCACTGTGGTGTCGGTAAAAAATCCATTCCCGGTGAATCGAATCTCGCCTTCCTGTGCGGGTGTTTGAACTTGATAGGTAAATTTTTGTGGAGTGTCAGAAACGAATGGCCCCCAGCGGACGGATCGGGATCCAAGAAATAAGGCAGCGTCACTGACTTCAATAATGTCACCGTTGGAAATCGTCTCTTCAACGGTCCAGAAAATCGTACCCGGAGCCGGCGCCACGTTCAACTCCACTTCAAATACCTGTCCGGCTACTATCTCATTTGGAATCGTCCGATAAACTTCACCAGGAACCGGTTTTTCAATCAGTGTGGTTGTGACTCCAATAATTGAAACTTCCTCACCATCAAAATCAGCCGTTCCATTCCAGGTAATGCTTTCCAGATTTCCAGCAGGTAGCGCCACGTATCGGTACGACCTGACGTTACCGTCCGAAAAAGCTCTCCAGGTCAGCGTCCGGTCCCGTTCGTCCCAAACACCCCCTCCGGAAATCTGAGTCACAGAAATGGATTCAGGAATAACCTCAACGATCTTGTAAGCAAAATCATCAATCTCCGGACTGACCCGGAGTTCAACTGCAATGCTCTCACCTGGAGACACTGTCGCTGGCGCAGATCGCACGCAAACCCCAGCCCAGGCCATTTCGCCACCAATCATAATACAGGCAACGAAGAACAGGACCCGCAATATAAAGGCTCCTGGAAATAGTTTGCATTGACTGATCAGAAATCTTTCATCTTTCTGCATGGGATCAATTTTAATGGATCAGGTCAGGATCCAGCCATCGGAGCTGGAGCCTGGGATTCTGGACTCACAAATTCCGGCGCTTTTAACTTTTCCAGTTTTGCAGGATCCGTCTGAATCAGCACTCGACTTTCCAGGTCATTTTGAACTGCAGTATCGATTCTGGATTCCACCTCGCGAATTCTACGATCTCGCAAAGCGGGCTGGACCTCTGCAAACGGACGCACCTGACTTGCGGCATAACCTCTCAACTGAAAAAACGCCGCCCGGCCTGGAAACTCAATGACTTCGGTGACTTCTCCTGTCTCTTTCAACTTCACGAGCGCATCCACCGCCGAATCTCCCAGTTCTCTTCTCAACTGATCCTCACTCTTCCATCCAAGTTCTCCACCGAAATAGCGAGTGGTCGGATCTTCTGAATGTAGTCGACAAAGTTCGGCAAATTTTTGTCGAGGTTGATTGTGTTGCGCCACTGCTTCTCTCCAGTTAGCTAAACGCGTCAGATTCTCCTCGCGCTTCTCTTCCGAACCTTTCTCTGGAACGGACCAGGGCAGCCAGCCGACCAGATATCTGGCAGGTTGTGTCCACTCTGCTTTACTCGCTTCAAACTCGGCTCGTAAGCTATTTTCAGAAAGATCCGGATCTCCCACTTCTTCGCGTTCTCTACGGATGAGTTCTTTTTTATAGGCGGAACTGACCAGTCTGCGAATCTCACGCTGCATGGACTCTGTCTCCATAAACCCGGAGCTGCGCGCCGCTTCGTACCCAATCCATTCCTGATAAAGTTGATCTACAACTTCCTGTCTCGATGGCAGCTTCTGACGGAGACGAGTCAACCGTTCCCATTCTGCTTGGAAGTCTTCCGGGCTAATGTATGAATTCCCGATTTTTAAAACCCAGTCAGGTTCATCTGAAATATTCTCGGTTTTTTGCCGTCCTTGGAAATTAACAATCAACCCTCCCAAGGCAGCCATCACCAATCCGAAAAGAATTATTTTAAAAACCTTCATTCTTTATCCTCTCTTTTCACTCGGAGCCATTGATCCACTTTTGGCGACGCTATTTCTGTGGTTGAGCTGTCAGGCCATGTCACTGTGATGGAGGCCACCTGGGAATCTGATCCCAATCCAAAATGAGCAAACGCGCCCGGCTGGGTTCGGAATCCTTGGGAGCTGAGTACCCAGGATGTTTGAGTGGTTCCGTTTTTCATTTTCAATTCCACTCTCGATCCCCAAATGTTTTTACCGGCTTCGACATCAAAACGGACACCGATCCAATGATTGGCATTTCCCTGATTCTTAAAGACTTTCAAACGGAAGTTGAGTTCTGGAATAATTGACTGGGTCACAATCGCCAGGTCCAATGCTCCATCATGATTGAAATCCAATG
>JAUIHU010000608.1 GCA_030432175.1 Verrucomicrobiia bacterium
GGTTTCAAAATCAATGGCTCCAGCCGCAAATAAAGCGGCGTACTCCCCAACCGAGTGACCTGCAGCAGCAATGATCTTATCGGCGTCAGCAGATTCCTGCATCGATCTCCAGGTCATTGCAGACACTGCAAACAATGCGGGCTGGGTGAAATCGGTGCGGTTCAGTAATCCATCCGGATCATTCAGGCATAGTTCTTTAAACGAAACTCCAAGACATTCGTCTGCAATCTCCACCCAATCTCTGTAACGCTCAAAAAATTCCTTCCCCATGCCGGGCTTCTGAGATCCTTGACCAGGGAATAGCCCAATCTTGTTATTCATCACGTAAAGACAAGTTTTTTAGTTTTATAGAAATAATAAAAATGAAACAGCACAAGCCGGGCCAATCACACCAGGAAACAAAAAGGCCACTTCCACGCGACGATGGAAGTGGCCTGTAAAATTCTGGCTGGTTCAGAGGACGACTCCCCGGGTAACCGATCGATCGCTTAGATCTTAATCTTGCTCAATGTATCGAGGAAATCGGCTGGAGCTTCAGCGCCTTCTTTGAGAGACTTACGCAATGCTTTACTGAAGTTTTTCAAACCGTCCTTGTACGCTCCGTTTTTCTTTTTGAATGCGGAAGCTTCACGGCGATCGGTCCATTCTCCCAAACCCTGAGCAACCGCATCTGCGATTCTTTTGTTGGCATCTGTAAATGCCCGCTCCATCAATGAGAAATTCTTGTGGAGTTTGTCGGAGTATTTCTTTTTCGGTTGGTCTGTTGTTGTGTTGGATTTCATTTCAACTTCCACAACTGCGGGTGTGGGTTCGGATTTAGGGGTGTCTTTTGTAGCGCTCATAAGAAATTTATTTGTTTACAGAATCACATCCAGTGAACTAATCGAGTAGATTAAAAATGTTCTTCTTCTTTTTGGGTTTCTTTTCGTAAAGAACTACCACAGGAACCAGAGTCTTACCTTCTAACTCCCGCGTCCCGTTAGCATTCAGTTCATCCAACACAGCTTCCACTTCATCCATTAGAGGTCCTTCAGCCTTTTTTAGCGCCTTTGCCCGCTTGCGCTTCACTTTACCCAAGTCAATAACGATGGGAGGTTGACGTTCCGTGGATTGTTGATTTGGATTATTCTCAGATTCACTCATGATTGAAATTGCCGAAGGCAGGTTCAAAATTGATTCCAACCTTCAATTCATAAATAATAACAACATATTCAGCCATAAAAGTCAATCCAACTGCGCTTCATAATCAGGGTCAGGGAGCGATGCGTGTTGCCTCTTTGCAGTCCAACTTACTTCAAGTAACGGCTCCACTCGTCGAGCTTGGGCTCAGCGTTCCCGGGGTTCTGGCACAAAAATCCAGCTGTCAAGGCCGCGATACATCCCGAAATCCAACGGCATAATCCAATCGAGCCCGCGCTGCATGATACTGATAAAATGTATTCCATCTGGATATCCGAATATCCAGCAGCGCTTGACGAGCTTGCGTCACTTCCAATACCGAAGCCACTCCCTGCTCTTCTTCCAACTGAGTCAATTGTAGTGTTTCTTCAGCCAGTTTTTCCGCTTCTTTCATGGCTTGATATGTTTCCCAGGCCTGAGTCGCTGATGAGTAATTCGTCTGAACGTCAATCTCCACCATCGCCAAGGCGTCTTCCAATTGAAGTCTCGCCTGCTCACTGGCAGCTCGCGCCTGCTTCCTTTTTCCGCGTGTCGCCCCGCCATCCCACAAATCCCATTGTGCCTGCAATCCCACAAAAGGGCCTCGCCACTCACGTCCAATGTGATCCGCCAACCCTCCATACCCTGCAAATACTTGTGCGCTTGGTAGATAACCGCTTTTTGCATTTTTAAACATCAAGTCGGCTTTCTCCACGGCTTTCTCTAAGGCGCGAGTGTCTGATCGGTAATGCATGGCTTCGCTGAGATAAAACCTGACATCATTTTCCAGTTGTTCTATTTCCATCCCCGTCCCGGAAACCAGCGTTAGCTCGACATCAGCTTGCGCCAGGTCCATTCCAAGTGTCCGAAAAAATTTCTGACGCGCAACGGTGGCGTCATTTTCGGCTTTCAACATTCTCGGCTTCATTCGCGCTAGATTGACATCAAACTGCTTGTATTGTGTTTCCCGAATCTGCCCTTCCCTGAATCTTAACGCCATTGTGTCTCGTTCTTTTTGCAACGCTTCGTATTGTCCGCGAATCAATTCTTCCTGTTTCTGTGTCATTAACACCTCCCAATAAGCCAATCGCACGGACAGAACCAATTCGCTCAACGCCTGGTTGTATTCCTCATAAGCTTGCTGCCGGGTCAATCGCGCCACACGGTTAGCGGTCCAGAGTTGACCTCCTTCAAATACCGACTGCACCACACGCACACTCCCGGTCCAAAGGGTGTCTGGAAATTGCAATCCGACCGACGCTCCAGACCATTGTTCGGAATCAAATTCCTGAATCTGCCCCTCCGCTTTCAGTTTCGGCCAGAGCAAAGCGCGGGTTTGTATGGATACTCCGGTGGCTTCTTCCAACTTGGCCCCTGCCGCCCGCCATTGCCGGTTACCTTCCAACGCATGAGCCAACGCTTCTTCCAATGTCCATTCTACCTGCTGACTGAAATCATCTCTGACTGCCTCAGCGTCAGCAGTATTTTCAATACTTCCGGATACTTCAATGGTCTGTCCCCAACCAGATACGCTGGCCAATATCAACAGCGCGGATGCGATCCATAGTTGATTGAACCGAAGCCCAACATCGAATTTATAGAATCCGTTGTGTCGCTGTTTTGAATTCATCCAATTAAAATTCATCGGGTTCTCACTCATTAGGAGCCTTTGACTTTTTGTCATTAGACGCCGGATCACTGTGCCAGTTTTGTTTCGTCACCATCTGCCCTTCCAGTATCAGTCCGAGTGGTTGTATGACTTCTTTCAATAACTGCTCGTCTTCCTGCGTAAATCCACCGCCACCTTTTTTGTTAATCAACTGAGCGACAGCGATCTGATTACCTTCTCGACTCGGAACTGGCGCGCAGAGAACAGACCGGGTCTGATACCCTGTTTGCTCATCGACTTTCGGATTGAATAACGCATGCCCTTTCACGTCCGATACATTCAACCATTCCCCCGTCCTGGCGGTGTGCCCGGCAAATCCTGTGTCAATGGGTATCGAAATTGATAGTGGTTCTCCGTCCGATCCGGAAGCTATTTCAGATTCCAATACCTGCTTGGTCTCATCGATCAGGAATAATGTCACCCGGTCCGCATCCAGCAAATCACGTAGCTTAAAGGTCGC
>JAUIHU010000609.1 GCA_030432175.1 Verrucomicrobiia bacterium
ATAACAAAGATTTACAGCCCATCAAAGCGCCGTAGATAATTTTTAAAGTTGATAGAATGAAAAATCCCTCCTTAAGGAATAGAAATCAATCTAGCGCTCTTTTACCAAATCAACAAATTAACAAATTAACAAATCTGCTCCCTGTTCAAATCGGGTGTGATTAAAGTCGTGTACCATTTGACGCAAAAAGAAATTATTTTTCATTTTCTCGCCCAACCCGAAGTGAGTTTGATTTGAAAAGGGTGGCGCTTTACAGTTCAGATCAAATTCATTACTGGTTCCACTCGACGAGCTGGGGCTCAGCGGTCCCAGGGCTCCACCCACTTTCAATCGTACCCGAATGTGGCACGCGAAGACGCTAAGTCGCAAAGAGACCCTGTGGCAGAGATTTATAATTGTTTTAAATGAGGCGCTGGAATGGCGTTGAATTTGAATACTCCTGATTTTAATAAGTGGATTTAAACCTTGATCGTAAAGAAGAATGGAAATGCAAAGAAGAGACTTTCTTAAAGGGCTGGCCGGTTTGTCAGTGGCTCCGCTGTGTGGTTCAACACTGCTTGCGCAGGATGGAAAAGTCCGGCCGATCCGGTTTGGTGTGATTGCGGATGTTCACCAGGATATCATGCATGATGCTGAAGAGCGGCTGCAGGTTTTTGTGGATGCGATGCGTGAGGCGGATGTGGATTTTATTCTACAGATTGGGGATTTTTGTGTGCCTAAAGAAGCGAACCGGAATTTCCTGAATATTTTCAAATCATTCCCCGGACCTCAATACCATGTGATTGGAAATCATGACACGGACGGTGGATACCGACGGGAACAGACGGTTGAGTATTACGGGATGCCGGACCGGTTTTATTCCTGGGATCAACAGGGATTTCACTTTGTGGTACTGGATGGAAACGATCGCCCGGCCGATCATCAGGGTGGGTATCCGAGATACATGGCACAGGATCAGTTGGAGTGGTTGAAACAGGACATTGCGTCGACTTGTAAACCGACATTGGTTTTCTCACACCAAAGCCTGGAGAGAGAAAATCAAGGAGGTGTTCAGAATGGGGCAGATGCGAGGATGATTTTGGAAGCGGAGAATGAGCGGGCAGGTTTTAAGAAAGTGTTGGCTTGTTTCTCGGGGCATCATCATCGGGATTATTTAAGGACGATTGAGGGAATTCATTATCCACAGATCAATAGCGCTTCCTATTTCTGGGTTGGAGGGTCTTTTCAGAAGGTGCGTTATAGCGAGGAGATTGACCGGAAACATCCGTACATCAAGTACACCGTTCCGTATAAGGATCCGGTGTTTGCTTTGGTGACAGTGGATCTGGAACAGAAGGAATTGCGAATCGAAGGCCGGCGGAGTGAGTTTGTTGGTCCGGCTCCCTGGGAGTTGGGGGAGGATAAAGATTATTGGGATGCAGCGACTTTGACGCCGGATGTTTCGGATCGGGGAGTTGTTTTTTGACGACAGCTCGAAACGAATTCAAGACAACATGGACAGGACATTTCAGTGAGGGTGCGATGAAAGTTGGGTGGCCAGTTGGTGGTTCATTCTGCTTTAAATTCTGGATCCACTTGCTGAGCTGGGGCTCAGCGGTCCGTTGGCGTCACCGGACTTGATTTAAGAATTGGCATTCACTCCTTTGTCTTACGGGGGAGTTGGGTTACCGATTCGCCTGGTATAATAACAGGATCCAGGTTCCGTTCCATGGTGGAGCTAAAGGTCGTGGAGCCTAGCCGATGAGCCAATTGTTGAACAGCGAGTCGTCCAATTTCTTCAGCCTGCACATCAATTGTAGTGAGTGAAGGATAGAGGGCGTTGACTATGGCCTGTTCATTGTTGACCGAAATAACCGAGATATCGCGTCCAGGTCTGAGGTTTCTTTCCGACAAAGCACGATAGACCAGAGTGGCAATGCTGTCCGCCGGGACGAAGATTGCTGTGGCCGGATTTTCAGCATTTAGAATACGATCCAATAGAGTTTGCACAATACCCAGATCATTAGCGGGTTTGAGAGGGAGTGTTGATTTTTGAAAAGTTCCAACACATGAACTCATTTTTACGCCAAGTTTGCGAGATTGAGCGCGAAAACCTGCCTGGCGTCTTTCGAACAAGGCGTGTCCAGATTTGGGTGAAAGAAAGGCCAGGCGGGTATGTCCTCTTTCAGCGAGGTAGTTGGCTGCGAGGACTCCTATGTCCCAGTCATTCGATCCGACTGCGTCCCCGGGCAGTCCAGCTGGGCGTCCCATGAACCAGACGCAGGGATGATTCTTCAGCCAGTCGATGAAGCCCGGTTCTAGGGAATTGACAATATCGCCCTGCATGGCCGTCTTAATTAAAATCCCGTCCACTGGACGGAGGCTTACGGAGTTCAATGCCTTGGTTGGATCAGGGCAATCTGCCAATAGTAAACTGGCGCGACATCTCGTGACCATTTCTTGTATCCCGTGCAGAGCTTGAGCTACGACAGGAAGCTGCACCAGCGCTCGATGCATACCTAGCTTGACCACGATCAGGGTCTTGTTTCGAAGACTGGTTGAGATAGAATGTGGGGATCTTCGTCTCAGCCTTTTGTATCCAAGTTTTTGGATTGCGCTGGAAACTCGACGACGGTTTTGTTCTGAAACACGAGGGTGGTTATTCAGCGCCCGACTGACGGTGCCCAGGGAGACTCCGGCTTCCTCAGCGATTTCTTTGATTGTGATCTTCATCAAGTTGGAAAGTTATCAGAGATAATGAGCGGCAGGTTTTATTTCAATGAAATAAAAAATATCCGTTTTTCTTCAGTTGTTCTCTCTGTAGTTTTTTTCATGAAGCCTGAAAGTATAATAAATCTGAAAAGCGATGCCGAATAGTCTCCATTGGATTGATGGTCTAGTGATTGTTTTGTATCTGCTTGGCGTAACGGCGCTGGGTGTTTGGTCCGGCCGACGTGTCAGCAGATCGCAGGACTTTTTCATGCCTCGACGCTTTGGCAAGTGGATGATGATCATGCATGCATTTGGAACTGGCACAGCATCTGATCAAGCGGTGACGGTTGCTTCAGCGACGGCGCGCAACGGAGTATCCGGGATCTGGTTCCAGTGGTTCTGGTTAATGATGACACCCTTCTATTGGCTTATAGCGCCCATCATGCGCCGGTTTAGAGCCACGACCACAGCTGATGTCTATGAATTGCGATACGGACGCAGCGTCTCCGTTCTCTTTGCCATTGTTGGGATCGCCAGCATGGTGACCAAGTTGGGGCTGATGTTGAAAGGGGCGGGCGCCCTGATTG
>JAUIHU010000011.1 GCA_030432175.1 Verrucomicrobiia bacterium
CGAAATTCGGAATAGAATCCTGGTCCGGATCCATATCTGGAAGTGTTGCTTCATCGGAAATATCAACGGGAAATACGGCTTCGCGCCAGTCTTCATATTTTTCAAACGCAAGCAATGGCTCTGATTTTATCCAATCTTCAACCAGGTCGACCGCTTCCTGATCAATCACATTTGATCCAAGTGGCGGCATTCTAAATTGATTGGACGACTGAAGCCTTAATAATAAAATGGATGACAAAGGTGATATATCCCCCGGCACAACCAACTTGGGT
The DNA here is from genome assembly GCA_030432175.1 of Verrucomicrobiia bacterium. Taxonomy (GTDB): domain Bacteria; phylum Verrucomicrobiota; class Verrucomicrobiia; order Limisphaerales; family JAUIHU01; genus JAUIHU01. The sequence goes on from JAUIHU010000011.1 coordinate 273, forward strand.
TGAAATTCCAAAGCCATATTGGATATTCCTGTCTCATCAATCAAATTCATTTGGTGCAACGGCACATTGAAACGCGCATCCCAGTTAGCTCGGGTAGGCGCCGTTGGTGAATGACATTGACTACAGTTCGCTGCAAAATAGGACCTAACCCGTGTTTCAAGGCTAAACCTCTCATCATCCAGCTTCACCAGAGGAGTAGTGTTTTTTATATGTGTTTCAACTGCTGGCGGGAGTTCCAGATTTTCTGACAGGAAATGTTCACCTCCCAGGCCAACTGTAAAATTGTCCGGAAAATTCAATTGATTCGGTTGAAATCCGAGAGCATAACCTCCGGCTTCAGTATGACAATCAATGCACGCGTTCCTGGATGGAAACGTCCACGTCTGATTAATACTGGAACCATCGTCCACCACTGAGAGTTCTACTGTTTCCCCTTCCTCATCGGCTAGTAACGCATCTGTTTGCTCCTCATTCCAAATATAGGTTAACCCGTAAATTCCATCTACCGACTTGACAATGATTCTGGTTTCCAACTTCTTTCTGGATTCCGGATTACCCCTTTCCATTTCAAAATCAAAATGTTTCACCCAAACCGATCCAGCCGGAAATTCTAATAACCCATCATCTTTGACTTGTATCTGCCCGGCATCTTTTGGAAGAAAATATCGGGTTTTAATCGCATGATCGGACCAGAAGGGCAGGTTGATGTCATATTTCAACAAGTCTTCTACAGGTGAAACGGAATTCAAATCTTCAAAGAAATTTAAGTCGGAGAGTTTCTCAGGAAATGTCACCTGACTCGGCCCGAAGTATCTGAGACGCTTTATCGTCCCCTCAAAGAGGTCAGCTAACAATATCGTTTCTCCGTCCGGGTGTATACGTAATGAAACACTACCTGGATCATGCGCAATAAATTTTTGTTCAAGAACTCCGGTAGCATCATACTTAATATATCCAATCGACCCGCTGAAATCACAAAAAACTACTGAATTCTTTAATTCAGGCATTGAATCCCCTCTATAAAACGCCACCCCGGTTGCAGCCGATTTCCCTGCTCCATGTTCGTACGCAAATAGTGGTTGGGTGAAAGGCTTAACCGCTGTCCCACCAACATGTGGCAGGTTCCCCTCCCTCAAATGCCACCCATAATTACCTCCCGCTTGAATCAGATTAACTTCTTCTATCCTACTCGCCCCCACATCCACCGAATAAAGGTCTCCTGTGGCTCGATCAAATGAAATCCTCCACGGATTCCTGAGCCCTATAGCAAAAAATTCAGTCCTTAACTCTTCAGTTGATATTTCCAAATCTCCTGCAGGTTCAAATCCAATAAATGGATTGTCCGCTGGGACTTTGTAAGATCCTATAATTGATCGGTGAGGGTTTGGTTCAATACTTTCCGGGCGATTATCAACATCAATTCTGAGTATTCCACTAAAAAAATCTGAATCTATTTTTTGCCCGTTGTACCAATAATTAATTCCACCTCCATCCCCCAATGAAACATACATGTAACCATCATTCCCAAATTCAATGTCTCCAGCATTATGTTCCGGATGAGGATCTTCCTGAGCTATCAATACTTGCTGAGACGCTCTGGAAATTATAAACCCAGCAGTACTCTCAACCGTAAACTGTGATAAAATATTATGCCTCTTGATGCCGGTTCCGGTATCATAATCACCCGTATACGAGACAAAAATCCGGTTGTCTATCGGATAGTCTGGATGCAATGCAACATCGCTGATGCCTGACTCAGATTCTAACGAGACCGAATCGGTCAAATCTAGAGCTAAACTCAGTTCGGGCTCTTCTAAATCTGCAACATAATAAATTCCGCCTTTTTTTGAAGGTAGTAACACCTGATTCGGATCATTCGGAAAAAAGACCACATCTAATAGTTCATCCACCTGAATTTCTGTTGAATACGTTTCCGTAGCGTACCCGGATTTTTCAAATTCAACCGGAAACTCAAAGGGCGAACCAAATAACACTCCTGTATATGTTAACAACCCAACACATTTCCCAAGGAAAATGACTTTAGAAAAGTATCCCATGTTTTGAAAAATTACGAAATTTGACTATTATTTATTAATTATTGGAAAATAGCATATCACCAACCATTCAACCAACTCTTTTGTCTACTACCTGCCCCAACAGGGTGTAATTAAAGCCGGGGGACGTCGTGGGACCACTGAGTCCCAGCTCGGCGAGTGGAGCCAGCATTTGAAGTAGGACGAACCAGTAAACAGCCACCCGCCTTTAATCGCACCCAGACCAACACTATCAACTTTGAAGATATTTTCAAAATCCTGCTTTTTGAGTAAGATTACTTCAAATCCTGCGTGAAATCCACGCAGCGACTTAATTTTCGCCCACTATGCCTAATATCTGGACTGGAAAAGGAAATCCTTACACTCGCGAGGAAATGCTGGACCGCCTCCGCGCCACATTGGACCAAGGTGAACCCATCATCGCCGCTGGCGCCGGAACGGGTATCTCCGCCAAATTCATTGAAAAAGGTGGAGCTGACCTGATCATCGTCTACAACTCCGGCCGCTTCCGAATGGCTGGCCACGGTTCCACTGCTGGCCTGATGAGTTACGGCGACGCCAACGCCATTGCCATGGAGATCGGTGAATTTGAAGTGCTGCCAGTGGTGGAGGAAATCCCAGTAATCTGCGGGGTGCACGCCAGTGACCCGCGTCGCCGGATGTGGCATTGGTTGCTTCAGGTGAAGGATATGGGTTTCAGCGGAGTGAATAATTTCCCTACCCACTGCATCGTGGACGGCAAGTTCCGACAAATCCTGGAGGAAACCGGGATGAGCGTCCGCAAGGAAATCGAAATGGTTGCCCTGGCAAGAAAGATGGATCTGTTCACGATCGTATACGTCAGCAGTGAGGAGGAATCGCAGGCAATGGCAGAGGCTGGAGCAGATGCGATCATCGCCCATGTTGGCACAACGATTGGCGGCAGTATCGGAGTGAAAGGAGCCAGTGTCGGACTCGACGAAGCCGCCCAATGGACCCAACGCCTGATCGAAGCCGGACGCAAATCCGGCAGAAACGACATCATTTACCTCAGCCACGGCGGCCCGATACTGACTCCGGACGACGCTGCTTACATCAATCAGCACACCGACGCTGTCGGCTTCGTCGGCGCCAGCAGCCTGGAACGGATCGCCGTCGAAAGCTCTCTCACCGAACTCACCCGCCAATTCAAATCCATCCCAACCACCAAAGCCCCCTAATCTCCAAAATTAAATTGAGCTAAATCTCCCCCCGTACGGGCGCCCTTCACGGGCGCCCCCTGCGCATCAAAAACCCACACGGCATACAACCCTTCAAAGGCGCCCCCGTAACATATGCCGTCTATTCCGCTTTCTCCCGCAACGTGGTCAGCTTGCGCTCGCGGATCTCTGCTTCCAATCGCTTCGCAAATTCTTCCACCGTCACGGTCCCTTCGTTGTCTTTTTCCCGGGATCGCAATGAGAGTGTTCCCGCTTCGGCTTCCTGCTTTCCAACGGTCAGCAGATGCGGCACTTTATCTAACCGTCCTCGCCGAACCTTCGCTCCGATCTTGTCCGGATGGGAATCTATTTCCACTCTCGCTCCAACCGCTCTCAACCTGGATTGCACTTCTCTGGCATAATCCAATTGATCGTCAGTAATTGGTAATATCCGAGCCTGCACCGGAGCCAGCCATACCGGAAAATCTCCAGCAAAGTGTTCAATCACCAAGCCCATGAAGCGCTCGATTGATCCAAACACAGCTCGGTGAATCATCACCGGACGGTGCGTGGCGCCATCAGCGCCTTTGTATTCCAGCTTGAATCGCTCAGGCAGACTGAAGTCCACCTGGATCGTTCCCAACTGCCATCCGCGGGATAGCGCGTCAACGGCCATAAAGTCGAGTTTCGGACCATAAAACGCCGCTTCCCCAAGTCCAACCGAATGCTCCAACTTCAGTTCGTCAACGACTTCACGGATGCATTGTTCGGCTTTATCCCAAAGACTGTCGTCACCAACGTATTTGTCCTTGTTTTCCGGATCCCGCAGTGAAATTCGGCATCGAGTCGTGAGTCCAAAAATCGTCATCACTTCCTGAACCAGACTGAGACATCCTTTGAACTCGTCTTTCAGTTGCTCCGGCGTGCAGAACAAGTGTCCGTCATCCTGAGTAAATCCACGAACTCGCACCAGACCCAGCAACTCCCCGGATTGCTCCTGTCGGTAAACGGTGCCGAATTCGGCGTAGCGTTGTGGCAAATCCCGGTAACTGCGAGGTTCACTCTTGTAAACCTCAATGTGCATCGGGCAGTTCATTGGTTTTAATAAAAACTGCCGTTCATCAATGTTGATTGGATCGTATATACTGTCCGAATAATAAGGGTAGTGTCCGGAAGTTTTATACAGATCAATGGACCCGATGTGCGGCGAAAACACCGTTTCGTAACCGTACTCAATCAGTTTCTCATCAATCAACTTCTGTAGTTCCTGACGCATCCGACCACCATGCGGCAGCAATACCGGCAACCCACTGCCAACATTCGCGTCTACTTTGAACAGCTTCATTTGCTGTCCGATTTTTCGGTGATCCCGCTTTTGAGCTTCTTCCAGCTTGGCAAGATGCTCCTTCAATTCCTGTTTGGAAGGAAAAGCTGTCCCGTAAATCCGCTGCAACTGCTCGTTGTTTTCATCGCCTCGGTGGTAAGCCCCTGCGATGGAAAGCAACTTAAACGCTTTAATGTCACGCGTGGATTTCACATGAGTCCCAGCGCAGAGATCCACAAATTCACCATTCTGGTAAAAGGAAACCGCTTCCCCTTCAGGAATGTCCCCGACACGACTGACTTTGAATGGCTGATTGCGCTCAGTGAAATAGCGAATTGCTTCCTCACGGGAGACCTCTCGCCTTTCAAACGTCTGATCTTCCTTGATGATCTTTTTCATCTCGGCTTCGAGGAGTTTCAAATCCTCTGTCGAGAAGCGATGGTCCGTTCCAAAGTCGTAGTAAAATCCGTTTTCCGTAGGCGGTCCGATATCCAGTTTAATATCCGGAAACAATCTCAGCGCGGCCGTCGCAAGTACGTGCGCGGTCGAGTGCCTGAGTTCTTCCAATGGCGTCATGTTGCTTTTCATATGCCGGGTTCCTGTTGAACCACAATCCTCGATTTCCGCAAAGAAATAATGTTGTCGATGTTAATTCGTTAGCTGTCTGCCTAACACCAGATTCTTTGGCGCGCAAAGACGATAAATCGCTTAGGGGCTATAAATCCAAGTTCGTTTTGTAAATACCCTGATCATTCCCAGATCTTTGCGTCTTAGCGTCTTAGCGTGCCCAAAATCCAATTCGGTGAATGCAGAGGAACGGGCTTATTTCACCCGAACCTGAGGCGGCCAGGCATAGTTCTGCCAAAGCGCTTCCAAACGTTCAGGATCCGGCTTGCCATCATGAACCACAAACCGGTATTTGGATTGGTATTTCTGCCCCGGCTCAATCTGCCAATCCCCCAACTGCGAAGGCGCATAACACATGAAAGGCTCACTGGGGTGCAATCTCATGGGCTGAGGCGCGCGAAAGTTATCCGGATGGCACAAAATAGTCACCCCACCATACTGCCCATCTGCTTCTCCACTCATGTCTACCCAGCGCCCGCGTGTAAAATTTCCTTTGTCCCGGTTTCTTTCCCCATAGGAGGTCAGAAAGTGCGCATTGGGCTTTCCGTCCCATTCCTCACGTCCCCGAAAACCCAACCCTCCATAATGATATTCAGGCAAAATCAGCGGATCTTCCGTTGCGCAGCTCTGTGTCGACACCAAATCAAACATCCAGAAATCCATCTCTTCGTTGTCTTCCTCATAAGAATAAACAGTGACTTCCCAGGTTTCATCCAGCGCGACTGTGTTGCGAACGGGATTTGTATAGTCCAGAAACTGATGCCTCACCTGAAATCCACTGGCTGCGGCGCCGCCAAATACATGATCTGTCCCGACCCAAGCCACGGAGCCTTCTCCTTTCCCCATGTTCCAGAAATCAGGATGTCTACCCTGAAATTCGGTCTTGGTCCATGGAAACCATACGCCATGGTGATGGATATGGTTTTCAGGATAATCTTCTGTCACTCGATAGCCTCCAGGCGTTACGAGCGGGTGAATGTATGCCCCACGAATATAAGCCGGATCCATTCCCGCTCGGGGTAATGGCGTAGGTTGTGCGTGATAAATCATTCTCGGCGCTCCTGCCTCGGACTGAATCCGCAAATCTCCGCCCGCCAGAACACAAAGCTGGCTGGAGGTTGATTCAACGCCAATCCCTGCATGTTTTTGGGGCGCCAACCGCAATGTTACAACTACCGCGCTATCCAACCCCAGCGCTTCCAATGTCCAAAGCGCCCGAGTCCCACGCACGACACTCGGAATTTCATTTCCTTCTGAGTCCTGTACTGTGACCTGATAATCTCCAGAATTTACCCCCTCAGGTAAATGATCCAGATAATCAAATTCACAGATCGCTGGCGTGTATTCAGTTTCCGCTGAATCATGCGCAGAAACAGTCAAATTCAGTGAAATGCTCTCCGCTGTTAGGTTCGGAACCGCCAGGGCTGTCGCAGCCAACCAGAGGGAAGTCTTAATCAATCGATGGATTGGATAGGTGTTTTTCATCTTCAATATTGGCAAAATTTTAAAAATTTGCCGTTTTTTCAGGTTTTTCTTAAAAAAAACTTGCGATCATTTGGAATGTCATGGTCTATTGCCTCCGCAACGCCAATCACTGGCATGGCATTGGGTCGATAGCTCAATTGGTAGAGCAGCGCGCTTTTAACGCGTTGGTTCAGGGTTCGAGTCCCTGTCGGCCTATTCTTCTTTCACTAAATCCCCTCCTGAACAGATCCATACTCAGGGAATTAATGTTTTTTCTTCGTGCCATTTCCATTTATTCGAACTTTAACAAATGCTGTCCTGTTTTCGGATATTTCGCTAAAGCTAACTTGAGCTCCATCAATGATGCCCTCGCTTCCTGGCTCATTCGACTCCCGGCAATGTTCGTTGTTTCTAACGGATCTTCCTGGGTGTCAAAGAATTCTCCGGTCGCGTAAAGCTTCCAGCGTCGGTCCCGCACAAATTGAACCGCTTCCTGCCGTTCCGGACGCGGCTGGGCAAAGATATGAATCCATTCCCGGGTCGGCCCCTCTTTCCCGATCAACTGAGGATAAAAACTCATACCGTCTCGATGCGCCTTTCTCTCAACTTCCGCATCCAATGAAATTCCAGCCGTTTCTGCCAGTGTCGGATAGAAATCTGAAAAATCGACCAACTCGTCCGAAATCTGCCCAGGTCGAATCTTCCCAGGCCACCAGGCAATCAAAGGAACGTGTGTTCCTGCATCGGTCGGAAGTCGTTTGCCACCACGAATTTCTTTTCCGTTTTGTACGGAAGTGATTCTTGGCAAAGTCCCGTTATCCGTGGTGAATAAAAACAAGGTATTCTCGGCCTGCCCGGTGTTCTCGAGTTTTCGGGCAATCCTCCCCATCATGTAGTCCATGTATTCGACCATATCCGCAAAATTGGACTGAATGTCTTTGGAGCTGCGGTCGGAGCTGAACGGGGTTGTCAGAAACGGATCATGCGTCAGCGCCATCGGAACATAGAGAAAAAACGGAGGACTGTCTTCTGCCTGATGATCATCAATAAAATCTTCGATGTAATTTAAGAAAATCTCCGGACCATAATTATCTTCGGGATAGATTTGCAATCGCCCGTCGGTGTTAATCACAGGCGCCCAGTAACGGGATCCACGCTTCCGTATTTGCCACAAGCAATACTGATCAAACCCGGTGTCTTCCGGCGTTGAACCCTTGAACCGAAACCGCTCGGCGTAATGTTCAGCTCCCAATAACTGCCATTTCCCGACAACAGCAGTGGAATAGCCGGCGTCTTTCAGGAGATGTGCGAATGTTTTTTCGGATCGGTTTAAAACGGAGAATGCGGAATAATTCCAGACATTGCTCATGCCGGTCATCAACTTGACTCGGCTGGGGGTGCACAAAGGTTGCGAGTAACAATGAGTGAAACGCATTCCTGAAGCTGCCAGTCGATCCAGCTCGGGAGTTTGATAAGATTCTCCGCCATAAGAACCAAAACACTCCACGCCAATATCGTCCGCCATCACCAGCACGATGTTTGGATGCGAATGCCCAGCGCGCTTTTGATTTTGGAAATCCGACCCAGCTCCGCAAATCATCGGCAAACACAAAAAAAGCGCCAAAGCTCCACGTGTAATGACTTGGACAAAGGAAAGCATGAGAGAAATCTACAGAATCCCAAAGCATTTGAAAATTCCAAACCACGAAAAGAGATTGATGGACCACGAAAGGCACGAAAAACACGAAAAGAGATTGATAAACCACGGAACGCTCGAAAAACGCGAAAAGAGTTTTGATAAACCACGGAAGGCTCGGAGAGACACGGAATCAATGAATTAAGCACGGAAAACCCTGAAAGCACGGAATGGATCTTATAAAAGACTTTCCGTGCTTCTCCGTGCCTTCCGTGGTTAAAAAAATTTCGTGCCTTTCGTGGTTAAAAAAATATTTCGTGCCCTTCGTGCCTTTCGTGGTTAAAAAATTTCCCTACCCTTCATGCCTTCCGTGGTTCAGGATTTTCGCAAATCAGTTGGATTTTAGACATCACGGCGCTTAAATGTTACAAATTTGAGATGAATCGCTCGAAGTTGTCGCTTATGAGTAAGGAGGTAATAGAAAGTTAACGCAGCGCCATGCACCGAACCACGCCAAAAATATTAGTCGTCGACGACGAAACAGACGCCCTGGACTTGATTTCTTTCAATCTGCGCGGAGCAGGTTATGAAGTGATTACCGCCGATGCTGGTTTGGAGGCATTGAAGAAAGCCAAGGAAGCGCTGCCGGATTTGATTCTCCTGGATCTCATGTTGCCGGAGGTGGATGGATTTGAAATCTGTAAACGCTTGCGGCGTGAACCATCCACTGAAAAAATCCCGATTATTATGCTGACAGCCAAAGCGGCAGAAATTGATCGAGTTTTGGGCTTGGAACTGGGAGCGGACGATTACATTACGAAGCCTTTCAGCCCGCGAGAATTGAATCTGCGTGTCAAAAATATCCTCCGCCGCAACACACAAAAGAACGAGCCGCAGGATTACTTTGAAGTGGATGAATTGATCGTCGACATTCCTCGGTACATGGTCACGGTCGACAAAAAGGAAATCAATCTGACCGCGACCGAATTCAAGTTGCTGACTGTTTTATTACAACGCCGAGGCAGGGTGCAGTCCCGTGAACAACTCCTGCGAGATGTCTGGGGTTATGACAGTCTGATCGACACGCGAACAGTGGACACCCACATGCGGCGACTCCGGGAAAAGCTCGGAAACAGCGCCCGACATCTCGATACGGTGCGTGGTATCGGTTACCGTTTCAATGACGTGAAATAATTCGATGGACTGGATCAGCGCTGTCATTGGAGCCGGCCTGGGCGCCGCAGCTCTTCACTTTTATTGGGTCAAACGGGTTCGATCCACTGAGACTTCCCTGCGTCGCGAGCATCAGATCCGCGAGGAAGATCTGGCCCGTGATCAGGAGCAAAAACAAGCGTTGTTCAATTCGATGTCGGAAGGGATCCTGGCTCTCGATTCAGAAGGACAGGTCACTCTGATCAACCAAACACTTCAAAACTGGTTCCCGTTTAAGAATCTCAAAATCGGAGCCAAACTGGATGACAATTGTTCGGAATCCAAGTTACAGCGATTGCTGATCGTTGCGCTGAAAGAAGGCAAAGCGCTGGAGCAGGAGCTGGAGTTTGAAGAACCCGACTCAGAATCCAGATCACCCAATCAAGGTGCTTCAGTTCGTGGCGATCGAGCCCGCCGCGCCATGAATGGTCACCAGGGAAATGGCTTAAACGGACGCCGCGCTAAACGTCTTCAACTTCAGGTAAACGCTTCAGCCTTCGGTCCTTCGGAGGCTTCCTGGGGAGTTGTCATGGTTTTTCATGATCTGACCCGTCTTCGCGAGTTGGAGGATACGCGTCGAGAGTTTGTCGCCAATGTCAGTCATGAATTGCGCACGCCGTTGTCGTTAATCAAAGGCTACGTGGAAACCCTGCTTGATGGCGCCAACAAGGATTCCGAACTCAGCGTCAAGTTCCTCAATATCATCGACAAACACACCGACCGTTTGACGTTTCTTATTGAGGATCTCCTGACGATTTCCAAACTGGAAATGGGTCGCGCTTTTGTGAACGTGCACCCAGAGCCTCTCCGTGAGCTGGTGGATCGTGTTTGTCAGGATCTCGAAGGACGCGCTGAAGAACGGGGTGTCAGCCTGGTAATTGATATTGATGAAAATCTGGAACCACCAATGGATGCCGACCGCATGCAGCAGGTTTTCTTCAATCTGATTGAGAACGCAATCAAGTACGGATCAGAAAACGGTCAGGTCAAAATTGCTGCCAGTGTGGAGAAAGATGAGTTTGCGTTGATTGAAGTGCAGGATGACGGTCCCGGGATTCCTGAAGAATCGATTGAACGGGTCTTTGAGAGATTTTACAGAGTGGACCGGGCACGCTCGCGGGAACTGGGTGGCACAGGACTCGGACTGGCGATTGTGAAGCACATCGTTCAATCACATGGAGGAGCCACCTGGCTGGAGAGTGAATTGGGACAGGGTTGTCGGTTCAAGATTCGGTTGCCAATGGCAGCGGCGCCCAATACCAAGACCACGTAGCACAAATCATGGGAGACGCCTGTTCGATGGAGGTTTCTTATTACCCCTTTGAGTCCGCCTGCTGGCGCCGAAGTTCTTTCAACCGCTTTCGAATACTTTCATAGACGGGTTGTGTGCGTAACTCTTTGAGATCCGGATCTCTCGCCATCCAGTGGAGATTGGGGTACCCCAGATCCAGCGCACGATGTAAAATCCGGACCGAATCCTCGAACTTCCTGTTCAACGCATAGCTGCATGCGAGATTAAACTGAGTCAGCGGATCCTCAGGTAACAACTCAGCCAGCTTCAAATCCACCCGCAAACCGGCCCTGTTTCGCCCCAGCAAAGTATAATTATCCCCTAAGGCCTGCCACGCCTCGACATAATCAGGATCCCGAGCCACCAATCCCTTCAGAAACTGATTTTCAACACTCAAATCCCGTTGCTCCTGAGTTGTGAGTCGTTTCCTGCGACTCATCGAATCAGAAGCGTTCTTTTTTGATTTTTCCTTGGGCATACCCTGATTTCAATAATTGTTGCAGGAAGGGCTCTACTGTCCAGAAATTATGGTAGGAAAACTGATTCGACTCTTTCCTGCCGAGCAGGGGCTCAGCGTTCCCGGGACGGACATTCCCTTGCTTAAATCCGGTCCACATTTTGGCTCCAAAATTTTTTAATTCTTAATTTCTAATTTTTAATTCTAAAATCCCCTCCATGTTCCTCCGTTCATTATTGGTTTTAATTTGTGCGTCCGCAGCGTTGGTGGCCGCTGACCGTCCGAATATCCTGTTTGCAATTTCTGATGATCAGTCGTACCCGCACGCTTCGGCTTACGGATCAAAAATGGTCCACACGCCAGCTTTCGACCGCGTGGCCGATTCCGGGACTTTATTTCACAACGCATTCACCGCCTCACCGGGATGCAGTCCTTCCAGAGCAGCCATTCTGACCGGACGTTTCCCTTGGCAATTGCAACACGCGGGAACTCATGCCAGTTCATTTTCCAATCAATACAAGGTCTATCCGGATTTATTAGAATCATCCGGATATTTCGTCGGGTACACAGGGAAAGGCTGGGGTCCTGGGAATTGGAAGATCGGCGGGTTTGAACGCAACCCAGCCGGGCCTCGCTACTCAGATTCTCTACCTGATGACAACAATCGCCCAGGCGGCGCCAGCAGAAATAACTATGCCGGAGCATTCAAAAAGTTTCTGGATGAACGACCGGATGATCAGCCGTTCTGTTTCTGGTACGGATCAACGGAGCCCCATCGTGGATTCGAAAAGGGCATTGGATTGAAGCGCGGCAAAAAATTGAAGGATGCCGAAGTACCGGAGTTTCTTCCGGACACGGAAGAGATCCGATCGGATCTGCTGGATTATGCGGTGGAGATCGAATGGTTCGATCAACATCTGGGTGAAATGCTCAACGAACTGGAGGCGCGTGGCATGTTGGAGAACACTTTGGTCGTGGTGACGAGTGACAACGGGATGGCATTCCCACGCGCCAAGGCAAACGCTTATGAGCACGGAGTTCACATGCCACTGGCGATTTCCTGGCCGGCAGGTTTTCCTTGTGAGCGCGAGTCTCAGGCGATCGTTAGTCTGACCGATCTGGCCCCAACTTTCCTGTCGCTGGCAGGCGTGGAAGGTCCGACCGATTTTCCAATGAGTGGCAAGGATCTCTCCCCGATCCTGAAAGGCGCTTACGATTCTGAGGAAGAAGAAATCGCAGCATGGGACCACACCCTGTTCGGACGCGAACGTCATTCTTCTTCCCGCTACAACAACCTCGCCTACCCGCAGCGCGGACTCCGTACGCATGATTACATTTACATTCGCAACTTCCGACCCGACCGCTGGCCTGCCGGAGCGCCGCAGAAGTTCAACGCGCAGGATAAACTCGGTCCGATGCACGGTGGGTATCACGACATCGACGCCTGTCCCACATTGGATTTCCTGATCGAACACCGGGATCACCCCGAATACGGAAAGTATTTCTACTGGTCTGTCGATCGCCGTCCCTACGAGGAAATCTTTGACACCCAAAAAGATTTCGCCAATCTCCACAACCTCAACGGCAGTGAAGCGCACGCCAAATCCGTCCGATCTCTTCGACAACGGATGACTGAACGCCTGACAGAAACAGGTGATCCACGTGTAGTGGATCCGGATACGGGCGATATTTTCGAAACTTACAAACGTTATAGTCCACTGCGTTCCTTCCCCAAACCTTCCGCCAACCTGATCCCGAAAAAACGAGTCCGTGACCGGGGCATTGAACTTCCAGGACAACCCGGATTCTGGAACGCAATCACCGACGTGCCCGGTGTCTGGGTCGGACACGCAACACTCATCAAAGGGGACGGCGCGTTGGAAATCGGCGAAGGTCCGGTGCGGACTGGGGTGACAGCGATCCTGCCGACTGGACGGGATGCGCGTCCGGTATTTGCAGCAGTGGGATCATTGAATGGCAACGGAGAACTCACCGGAACGCATTGGATTCGTGAATCCGGATTTCTAGAAGAACCCATCCTCTGGACCAATACCCACAGCGTTGGGGCAGTCAGTGAAGCGTCGATCATCTGGCGCGCCATGGCCGATTATCACAGTGAAGCGCCGGGCAGTTATTCCTGGGCTTCATTGCCAGTGGTGGGTGAGACATGGGATGGACGGTTGAATGACATCCACGGATTCCATGTGCGTCGTCCGCATGTCTTTGAAGCGCTCAACAGCGCCCGTCCCGGTCCTGTACAGGAAGGGAATGTCGGAGGAGGAACGGGCATGGTCTGTTTCCGATTTAAGTCCGGCATCGGAACCGCTTCCCGTGTGGTTGCGATTGAAGATTCGGAAACAACCTCGACCTACACAGTCGGCTGCATCGTCCAGGCTAACTTTGGAAAGCGGGAGGAATGGACAATGCGCGGAGTGAATATCGGACAGCGCTTGTCAGAAAGGTTGTTGCCTGAAATGAACACCATCGAACCGGCCAGTTTTCTTAAACTCAAAACCAGTGGCGAACACGAAGGCAACTCTATTTTGGTCACCGTTGCCACCGATGCGCCATTGCTTCCTCATCAGCTCACCCGGCTGGTCAACCGTATCCCCCTCGGCATCTCCAAAGTCGGCGGACTCGGTCACAACTCATCCGGCGATCTCTTTCTGGCATTCTCCACACAAACCGTCACGGAAGACAGCTCACACACCCAGCAAGTTCGGGCATTTAGCAACAGCGCGATTGATCCGCTTTTTGAGGGAGTGGTACAGAGCGTGGAGGAATCCATTTTAAACGCCCTGTTCGCGGCAGAAACCATGACCGGAATTAATGGAAACAAAATCCACGCCGCGCCGGTTGAAGAAATTGCCGAGTGGATTCACTGAGAATCTTCTTCCTCTTCATCCAAATCAAACCAGGTTTCGCGATGCGGTTCATGATCATTATTCCATCGACGTCGCGCTTCCTGGTTTGGCGCAAACCATAAAGTCCGTTCCTGAAACTCCACATGCCCGTCGCAAAAAGCCATATTCAAACCCTTGCCATGTCGGACGCTTTTCGGATCTTTCCCATCTTTTAAATTCAGGATGTAACCATTCACCCCAAAAGTCATCATTAGCGAATCACCCATGGCAATCATGTTCGCCGGATGCCGCACTTTTGACTCATTTAATGGTTTAAACGCCAGTTGGGTCACGTAACTCCGGTCTCCCCCTAACCCCAACAACTCATCATCGCTGCGGTACGAATACCTCAAGCTGCGTGTTCCAAAACCGTTATAGCCATAGGATCCGCCGAAGTAAAAAATGACATTCTGACTCCACCAGAATCCGGACCGACCTTTGTACTCTGCGCAATCCAGAACCTTTTTATTATTCCCCAAAAACGGAAGTAAACTGGTGTACCACAACCCACCTGATTCAAAATTGCCGGTGTAAGGATAGACACTATGGTCGCTGACATACATTGTCAGAGCTGTGGAAAGCTGCTTCAGATTATTCATGCAACTAGCCTGCTTTCCCTTGGCTTTGGCGCGAGATAACACCGGAAGTAACATCGCCGCCAGAATGGCAATGATCGCGATCACCACCAGCAACTCAATCAAAGTAAACCCCGGCCCATTTCTTCTGCCGGGCAACCGGGCAGGAGATGAATAATGAATTTTCTTCATTTCAAATAAAATCAGATGAATTAGCGAAAGTCACGAACCGGGCCAGAAAGCTCGCGACACCCATTTGTTATATGGAAAACCTAACTTGCTCCA
Source organism: Verrucomicrobiia bacterium (assembly GCA_030432175.1). Taxonomy (GTDB): domain Bacteria; phylum Verrucomicrobiota; class Verrucomicrobiia; order Limisphaerales; family JAUIHU01; genus JAUIHU01. Next base: position 15,279 of record JAUIHU010000011.1, read on the forward strand.
ACGTTCAAAATCAACCCTTTCAACCTTTACATTTCTCCCCAACACAAACATCCGTTGTGAATAATCGCCACGCCGGGAAACCATGCCATTCATATCATTTGGACACCCAAACCATTTTGGACATCCAAATACCATTCGCACATCCAAATCGATTCAATCATCCAACCCGTGCGAACGTTTCGACCATGTAAATATGCAAATCCGTTCGTGCGTTCGGACGTTCCAGGGCTGGCGCCCTTCGCTACGTACGGGTCGCCCAGAGGGCTAGGAAACAACAGGCCGAAGGGTGTGGTGTCCGAATATCAAGACCAACGGATTTTTGTTCGGTGTTCATCAAATTGCGAACCGACCTTTTAGCCCTCTGGGCGGCCCGTGCGTAGCGAAGGGCGCTAGCCCTGAAACCCACGTCAAAATCAACCCGAAGCTTTATCGAATAGGCATAAATGATCTACCAAATTGTTTAATTTTTTTGGATACAAATTTACCCATTAACAACAGATAAATATGTTTCCCGTAGTTTTTGTATGGGAATTCAAAACATTGAGGAAACAGTGCATCACCCATTAATTTTCCTGCTGTTGCGTGTTCACTGTAAGGATGAAAATACAGACTGAAACCAGGCAATCCTGATAGTGTTAATGACCTTTTGTAATCTACGGAGTGAAACCTGGATACGTGCACATAATACTGAGTTACTCCATTCCATTCAGACAGCGCTTCATCTAAATCAAAGTACAACTTAATTTTGTCCGGCAACTTCTCAAATTGATCTAAAACTCTTTTCATTGAAAGCAAACCCGGATCTCCTAGATCCTTAAACTTTTTCTTGCTGAAATATGGGCTTGGACCAAACGTAACCGAGTAATGCGCTTTCAACAAATGCCCGAGCAGCAATGCAGTATGTCCACCACCTGATGTCCCCGTAGTCACGACTGTTTCATATTCCCCTTCAGCGATAATCTTCTGCAAATAGTCAACCATTTGCTCAAAATTTTCAAAATAAGGATCCAACCCTCCCAGTGTCGCCCTTTTAGTCGGGTCGTATATGATTATAGAATCCTGATCAGAAAAACACGCTGATTGTAAAAATTTATCAATAGAAACGTTAAGCCTTCCGCCCAACCCTGCACATGCTATCAATAATTTTTTTGAGTTTTTATTAAATGATTCTAATAATGGCATTATTCAAAAAAAAAATTGAAGTTCTACTAAAATTTCCTGACCAAATCATGAGAACACGCTAATTCTCCATAAGGATTGCGAGGCAGGGTTGGTTCGCCAAAAGGTTTTCAAAGGACAGCATTGTAATTTTATTGGTCATTCCAGACGCCTTCAACTGTTTCACTATCATTCTATGCAATTTACGCAACAAATGAATTGCGCTTTTAGTGATTTTAACGGTTTATGTCATTATGTTTTTCTGCAAAATAAAAATGAATACTCCAAATCATTTCCAATATTCTCCAATACGTGGACTTTACCTGACAGGCTTGTTCACCTTGTCCCTAGTATCACTAATATGCTCCAACACTCTGGCTGATCAACCCACTCTTAAATTGTGGCCGAATGGTAACCCGGATTGCTGGACTCTTTCCGAGCCGGAGACGGGTGAGGAGCGGGGCGGGATTTTGCGGATACGCAATGTGAGCGAGCCGCTGATTGAGATTTATCAACCTGAGAAGGACAAAGCGAACGGGCTTTCGATGATCATTGCGCCGGGTGGCGGGTACAGTATTCTGGCGTGGAATCATGAGGGAGAGGAAATCGCAGAATGGTTGAATGGCTTCGGGGTGACGGCTTTTGTTCTGAAATATCGACTGCCTAAAAAGGGCGATCCGTCACGCCACCACGTGGCTTTGCAGGATTCTCAACGCGCCGTCCGTCTGGTGCGCGCTCATGCTGAGGAATGGGGGATTCGTCCGGATAAGATCGGGATCATGGGGTTCTCGGCAGGCGGACATCTCTCCGCGATCACGGCGACGAAGTTCAACGAACCGAATTACGATCCGGTGGATGAGGCGGACCAATTGAGTTGCCGTCCGGATTTTGTCGGTTTGATTTATCCCGGCTACCTTTATGACAAGGAAACGCAAAAGCTGAACGCTGATTTTAATGTCACTTCAGAAAATCCACCCACCTTCTTCACGCACACCGGGGATGATCCGGTGACTGTGGAAAGCAGTCTGATCTTTTACCAGGCGCTGCGAGACGCAGGAGTGGCTGCGGAGTTGCATGTGTTTCCAAAAGGTGGTCATGGTTACGGCATGCGCACTGAGGTTCCTGGAATCGCTTCCTGGCCGGATTTGTACAAAGCCTGGATTTTGCGGCAATTGAACGAATGAGCCTTGGAGGAGGTCGTTTATTATTGGTTCACGCAAAGACGCAAAGACGCAAAGACGCGAAGTTTTTGTGATGATAATAAGGAAGTCATAAAGAGCTTTACTGATGTCTTAAAGTCTTTGCGCCTTCGCGTCTTTGCGTGAGAAATTTCTTTCAGAATCCAACCAACCACATAATCTGGTCACCAATATGAAAATCTTTGGATTGGTGTTTCTTTGCCGACTGAATCTACAAATTATGCAAGTTATATTACCTCTATTGGGGCAGATTTCATTTGTTTAGAGTCATCCTTCATTCCTTTTGCAAATGATTTTATCGATCAATAATGGATGAGTACTTTAAAGTCGTCTAAAAATCGGGAAATAATTGAAATTCCAGAAGCAAGCT